>NZ_JBCFYD010000001.1:1500000-1642800 GCF_038594945.1 Fodinibius sp. Rm-B-1B1-1 | reverse complement strand
CCCCGCCGTGGTGCTTGGCCATTACGGTCGTAATCGCCGCCGTCGTGGTCGTCTTCCCGTGGTCTACGTGACCTATCGTTCCTATGTTTACATGTGGCTTATCTCGCTGAAATGTCTCTTTTGCCATGAGTAAATAAGTTTACAGTTAAATGTTCAGAATCACATCAATAATTGTTTCTGCACTTGCAGAGCCGTTAGTCGGAATTGAACCGACGACCCCTTCCTTACCATGGAAGTGCTCTACCCCTGAGCTATAACGGCTTGTGCGTTCCCGCGTAGGGCTGAGCGGGCGACCGGAGTCGAACCGGCAACATTCACCTTGGAAGGGTGACACTCTACCAATTGAGTTACGCCCGCTTAGTGTGGGGGGAGTAGGATTCGAACCTACGAAGTCTCACGACAACAGATTTACAGTCTGCCCCAGTTGGCCGCTTTGGTATCCCCCCGCGAAAAATCAGTATGTCAAATATTTCGGCTCGTAATAAAAACACTCGATGAACCAAGTGAGCCAGCGACCGGATTCGAACCGATGACCGGCTGTTTACAAGACAGCTGCTCTACCCCTGAGCTACGCTGGCTTATCGAGCATCTTTTTATGACTAAAGGCCGACGTTCCAATGCAACAATCAGCCCTTGGCCGAAAGACTCCAAAACTAAGTACAGTTTTCTTTTTTGTCAACATAAAATTACTAAATAAATCTTTTTTATTTCTGAGGCGGAAAGGATTGCTATTTCGTGGTTGATTTCCTGTAGTAATGCCTTATCAACTTAAAAGCGATAAACAATCCAATGCCTGCCAAAATAATTCGGCCATAAATTGAGAGATATTTTCCAATCAACTGCCAGTTTTCGTGCACGACCCAACCGAATCCCAATAAAATGCCATTCCACAAAAGGGAACTAATTGTAGAATAGATAATTGTGCTGCTTATTCGGGTATGACTCAAACCAGCCGTCAGCGAAATCACCGAGCGCGTACCTGCTAAAAAACGATTTGCCAACACTACGCCCATTCCCCACCTTTGCATCCAGTTCTGGACCTTATTAAGATATTTAATTGGGATAAATCGCAATAACCAAAACTTATTTTTCTTCTTTTCAATCAACGTCCCCCACCGACTGCCAATCCAATACATACTCATAAATCCAACGACCGAAGCAATAGTTGTAAGTATTAAAACAGGTACTAATCCTATTACCGATTCCGCTGCAAGGTATCCCCCAAAAGCTACTAACACATCTCCGGGGATAGGAGGCACAATATTTTCTACGTATGCTACAAGAAAAAAAACCAAATAAATACTCAGTGGCGGCAAAGTATTAATAAGCTGAACAGCCTCTTGTATAAATTGATCAATCATGATTACCGCTCAGTTAGAAGTATCACTGCTCGCGCTGAAATCCCCTCCTCATTACCCTCGAATCCTAACCCTTCAGATGTAGTCGCCTTCACGGATACTTGATCGATATTAACTTTCAAATCATCAGCAATAACTTGACGCATCTCATTTATATGCGGGGCCATTTGGGGACGTTCTGTCACGATTGTAGCATCTACATTATTCACAAGGTATCCTTTTTCGCGGACCATGGTTAAGGCATCCCGCAACAAAATTCGACTATTGATATCCTCGAACTTGCTGGAAGTGTCCGGGAAATGTTTCCCTAAATCTCCCAGTGCACAGGCGCCAAGCAGCGCATCGGTAATAGCATGCAATAGAACATCGGCATCAGAATGACCGGCTAAACTTTTTCCAAAAGGAATTTTAACTCCACCTATTACTAACGGACCTCCGTCCTCAAAACGATGTACATCATAACCGTAACCAATACGCATTACGAACCTCGTCCTTTTTCTACCAATAATTGGGCAAGTTCTAAATCAAGTGGATAAGTTATTTTAAAGTTAGAGCGATCGCCCTCAACCATTACAACGGTATATCCTAACCGCTCCACCAATGAAGAATCATCCGTCCCCAAAAAATCATCTTCGCTTGCTTTTTGATACGCCTCCATCAACAATTCCTTTTGAAAGACTTGCGGAGTCTGCGTTTGCCATAAGTATTTACGAGAGGGCGTTTCTCTGATAATCCGATTACCATCAATCTTTTTGATAGTATCTTTGGCTGGTACTCCTAACACTGCCCCTCCATTCAGATCAGCTGCCTCACAACAATTACAGATATGTTCTTGCCTTACAAATGGACGGACAGCATCGTGTACTATAATCAAGTGTACATCCCCAGCCTCTTTAAGCGCTTTGTGTATTGACTCCTGTCTTGTGTTACCGCCAACCAAAACAATACCTTCAACATCAGCCGGCAACGCCTTTTGCAAAATTTCTTTTGTTGCACCCAAATACGATTTGGATGTTGGTACTATCACCTGCTTTAAACCATCAAGGGATGAAAATCGCTGAATCGTCTGCTCAATAATAGTACAATCCCCCAACTGCAAAAAGGGCTTAGGGATATCCTTTTGCATGCGGCTACCTATACCAGCAGCCGGGATAATAAGCGCTTTCGTAGCCACAGTTAGATAATCAACATTGAGTCACCAAAGGCGAAGAAACGATAATCATTTTCCTGAGCTTCCTCATACGCTTCCATCAGAAAATCATAACCGGCAAAAGCCGCACCCAACATCAGCATTGTTGATTCAGGACGATGGAAATTCGTGATCACCCCTTCCGTAATCTTAAAATCATACGGCGGAAAGATAAACTTGTCAGTCCAACCAGTACCTGGCTTGGAAATACCACTGGCGGTAATGCTGGTTTCGATAGTTCTAACCGATGTTGTTCCGCATCCTACAACTTTGCGGTCGGGATCAGCCAGTGCTTCATTAACTTTAGCTGACGTTTCTTCTGATATATAATAGTTTTCAGAATCCGTTCGGTGCTTAGTCAAGTCCTCAACTTCGCATGGACGGAAGGTCCCCCATCCGATATGCATGGTAATAGGCAACATCTCAACGCCTTTATCCTTGAGCTTTTCAACAAGCTCATCGGTAAAATGCATAGCAGCAAACGGCGCCGCAACTGAACCACGCTCCTTGGCAAAAATAGTTTGATACTGCTCTTTATCTTCTTCTCGCGCTTCCCGTTCGATATATGGAGGCAATGGCATTTCGCCAATATTATCTAAAATGTGGTATAACTCTTCATTTGAACCTTCAAACAAAAATCGAATGGTTCGCCCACGTGAGGTTGTATTATCGATAACCTCAGCCATCAAATTTGGACCAAAATAGAGCTTATTACCAATCCTTATTTTTCGTGCCGGCTCTACAAGCACATCCCATAACATATTTTCGGGTACCAGCTCGCGAAGCAAAAACACCTCAATATCCGCATCTGTCTTCTCCTTTTTTCCTTTCAGCCGTGCGGGAAAAACCTTGGTATCATTATAAATTAAAACATCGCCCTCGTTGAGATATTTATGAATATCTGCAAAAGTTTCATGTTTGATTGACTGATCCTCTCGATTCAGAACCATCAACTTTGCAGCGTCTCGGGGCTGTACCGGTTCTTCAGGAACATTAAAATCTTCTGTATCAAATTTAAAATCGGTAAGTTTCATTATCGAACTATGGGCTTTTATTTATTTTCTTTAACCACTATTTTGGTCAGCTTCAAAAGCGTTCCAAATATACTCTATTTTATTCCGCAGGACAAACGGCAATATTTTGCTATAAAGCTTTCTCAACGCTCTTTAATAATTAGCCATGATAATTACTGAATTGGTGGATTGTGAATATTTGCCCCCTTCCATCATGGCCAAACTTCTCTAAAAATCCCTTACATATTACTATTGCATTGAGGGCTTAAAAAGTATTATTCATCCATATAAAAAAATCACCTTTTTACAAGCCTCCCTCTTTATCTTAGATGCATACTTTATTATACTATATATAAGATTTTTGCGTTATTTTAGCTGTTAATAGTTTAATCTGGTATTCCTCTTATGAAAAAGAAAACAGCATTTATATCAACGGTAAGCTTCCTTCTATTATTTTTGATTGGACTGAGTTCTATATCTCATGCCCAACTACGATCAGACGCTAACAGAAGTACTGACTTGATGGGACCAATCGTCAAACAAGAAGATCCCAGTAAGGGAGCCGACTGGAGTAATCTGTTCAACATGCAGATGGATCACTCATACGCAATGACGTTTTCGAGCTTTGGAGGCCAGTTCCAGAACATGAATGCTTATACCAATACTATGCACTTCTTCTTTTCGGAAGATTTGACAGGACGAGTGGATTTATCTTTGCTACACTCTCCTTTTGGAAACAGCATGATGTCTCCCAATAACAGCGGTAATGGCATGGATACACAATTTCTGATTAGAAATGCGGAGCTTAATTATCAAATTAGTGATCGAAGTAATATTCGTATTCAATTTCAACAAGTTCCCAATTATGGGTACGGGATGAATCCCTGGTCGTCCGGAATGAGAAATGATCCCTTCGGCTCACCGTTTTACGGTCGCAACTTTTGATTTTTTGAACAATCGGTAATTAATGACATCTAAGAATAGCGATACGAATTCTTTTGCTCTAAATGCTTCTATTGGTTTTCTAAGCCTATTATTAACACTCCTCATTTTTGGACTTTTTACACGTGTTGTCTATCCACGAATCGAGAATCAACGGGCCACAGAAAACCCAGAACTCATTAGTAATATTATCCAGCTTGAAGTTCTTAACGGATGTGGGGTTCCGGGCCTTGCCAATGAATTCACGTCTGTCCTACGAAAAAATGGATTTGACGTTGTTGAAACCGGCAACTTCAAAAATTTTGACATGGAGAATACTGTTGTTATTGCCCGTACCTTTGATGCTGAAAACGCTAAACGGGTAGCAGATGCGCTCGGAATAGCTGAAAAACATGTATTTATTGAAGCCTCAGAAGATTTTTACCTTGATGCAACAGTCGTTATCGGCTCTGATTATGAATCTCTAAAATTTAATTAATGGTACATACCATATGACCAAAACCTCTCCTAAAACAGAACAGCAATTTACCAGTTCTAATAAAGAAAAAACCGTAGACTCAGATAAACTTATTGAAGTTATCGGAGAAGCCTTGCTTGATCGAAAAGCTGAAGACATTACGGTTCTTGATGTTCATGAACTTACGACCTTGGCAGACAAGTTTGTTATTTGTCATGCCAGCACGGATGTCCAAATCAAGGCTATTGCCGATAATGTCAACAAAGAAACCAAGGAGCAGCTTAATGAGAAAGCTTGGAAAGAAGAAGGCCGTGAAACACGTCGATGGGTAATTCTCGACTATGTAAATGTTGTAGTACATATCTTTAAAAAGGAATTACGCGAATATTATGCCCTGGAACGCATGTGGAACGATGCTCCCATCCGAAAAATAGAAGATACCGAATAACGTGCGCTTATTGCTTATCTTTATATCTATTGCCGGACTCATTATCGGGTGCGCTTCATCGTCAAAAAACAGTGATAAAATTGACTCACTCGAACACTTAGTAGCTATTGAACAGCCCGATGATGAGCCAAATGAAATGGCGAAAGTTTATATTGATTCTCTGAAAACGATTCAACATAACAATACTCGCTCCCTTCTTATCCACGGAACGTTTCCAGATGGATGCACGAAATTACGAGCTGTTTCTCACCATTTGGATGGCGACTCTCTCTCTATGGATATTTCGGCCTGGCGTAATCCAAATATGATGTGCACACAGGCCCTGACCCCTTTTTCTTACCTGTATGATGGTATAACTGAAGAAGAATTAAATTCACATAAACAAATTTTTATCAACGGTACTCCATTTAGTTTAAATTATGAGTGAACGTGTACTCGTCACAGAACCTATTATTCCTGAGGTTATTGAAAAGTTGGAAAACCAATACCAGGTAGATGTAGGCAAAAGTGGCACATATGACAACGAAGAGGCCCTCATCAACGATATTCCAGCTTATGATGCCCTGCTGCCTATGTTATCAAACCCCATCAGTGAGGATGTCATTACAGCAGGAACTAATCTCAAAGTTATTGCCAATCATGCCGTTGGCTACAATAACATCAATGTTAAAGCAGCTATAAAAGAGGATATCGCTGTTGCGAATACGCCCGGCGTACTAACCGACTCGTGTGCAGAATTTACCATCGGGTTAATGTTAGCTGTATCGCGCCGTTTGTTTGATGCTCAGGAATATCTGTTGGACGGAAAGTTTGAAAACTGGGAGCCCCTTGGCTTTTTAGGTACAGAATTAAATGGAAATACACTTGGAATTATAGGCATGGGACGTATTGGTACCGGAGTAGCCCGACGTGCCAAAGCCCTGGGAATGAACATTTGCTATCATAATAGAAGTCGCGTTTCCCCTGAAATTGAACAAGAACTCAATGCAAGCTATTGTTCTTCTATTAAAGAACTGGCGTCGCAATCCAATTTCATTTCATTACACTGCCCCCTAACAGATGATACCCATCATTTAATTGACCACGAGATACTGGACGTGATGAATAGTAATACTATCCTGATTAATACATCCAGGGGCCCTGTAGTTGATGAAGAAGCTCTTGCTCATGCTCTCCATAATAAAACTATTGGCGGAGCCGGGCTCGATGTTTTTGAAGATGAACCTAAACTGCATCCCAAATTAAAAACTGCCCCAAATTGCGTATTAACGCCTCATATTGCCAGTGCAAGCTACCAAACGCGTAAAGATATAGGCCTGCTCGCAGCGGATGCTATCATAGGAATATTAGAAGGAAAATCGCACTCCGAAATTCCCAACTTGATTCAACCCTAAATTCGGTTCATATTCTCTTATCTAAGAACCGAATATTGTTGTTATGATAACCATATCCTCAAAAAAAGAAGGGCTACAGTGGCTGGGATGGTCATTACTGACCCTTCTTATTATTTTATTAGTCATAGAGGGATGGAGATATGGTATCAAACCCTCTGCAAAAGATAATCAAGAGCTAATTGAAAATAGCCTCAACAAGGCTTCACAGTTTTTTATAGACAAACAAGGAGAACTACTTACCCATTCTGAAAATATAGCTAATACACTTCAATCCCCTCTTCTGCAAGGTCGTTCAGAAGGTTATCTTTATGATATATTAAATCAGGGGAACTTCTGGGGCGCTGCATTATTTCATGAGGAGAATCCCATAGCGTGGAAAGGCTTTGCCTTGCGAGACCATAACAATACCGACCAGAATCAACACGATTCCCCGATTTCTCTCAAACGACATAACAACGTTATCTACTGGGAATGCCACATCCCATTTAGTGTTCAAGACAGCACTACCACCCTACAGTATGATCTTTTTACAACATCTCGTATAGAGCAAAATAATCCACTTGCCATTGGCGACCAAAGCGAGTTTAACCTTTTTGACTCCCCCCAGTTTTCTGCACCTTATCCGCTCAACTTTAGCATCTTCAGTTCCCCACCTGACCAACAAGTACAAAGTCAACCACTTACTAATTTAGCTGGCGACTCGGTAGGCGTCGTATATGCTACGGCCGATGAGTTTCAACTTTCGCAAGCCGAATGGAAAGCAAATAATACGTTTTGGAGATCATTGTTTGCAGCCTTATGCTTCTTTGTTGTCGTTGCTATTCTCTTTGCAGCTACCGAACAACTATCACTGTGGAAATCAATGCTACTCCAGCTATTCTTTGTCACAGTTGGATGGTTTATTTTTGCCTATTCGGATGCATTATCATACTGGTTGCTATCACTTTCCAATAATGCAGCAAGCGAATGGGCCGACCTTGTATCAACGCTTAGCACCTCATTTACTCACGCTATTTTTGCTTGGGCAGCCTCGGTCGTGATCAGCAGAAAACTTAACCAATATCACTATCGGATTGAGGCCGATTGGTATTTAAGTATCATTAGTCTGGGTAGTATTTTTGGTGCCGTTAATGCTTTGGTTGTTCTCAGCTTTTTTAAGATGCTGTACCAAATCGTCAACAAGATTGATGTTGCCCTCCTCGACTTACGAATCTTCCCCGAAGTGGGGACCATCATCCTCTATCTTATTCTTGGTCTTGCCACCATAGCAGCTGCAAATATATTGATGAGCTTAAACCGGATGCTCTTTCGATTTGCAAAAGAACATCTAAAGCTAACAGCGGCTGTTCTTTCAGTAAGTTTTTTTATAAGTCTTTTTATTGCTCAATTGTTTATTGCCGAGCGACTTATCCTTAACTGGATGTTTTATAGCAGTATCATTGGCTTTGCTATTATTCTGGTACTTACCATGGGGTATGCAAAGGGGGTTTGCCAGATTGTCAACACTTCCGACTTTCGCAAATTAACCATAAGCTCTTTTCTTATTGCGATTGTATGCATGCCGGTATTATACCATGCTGCCCAAAACAACATGGATGAAAAATTATGGCAACGGGCCTTAACCTACGTCCAAGAAGAAGATGAATTTGCAGAACAACTCACCGCTGACCTATTAACCCAGCTTGAACAAAACTTTCGTGATGTAACTCCCGAGGACCTTATAGAAAACAGATCCACACTACAAACTCGTTTTACGCAAACAATTAGGGACTATATTTCGCCACGCAGCAACACATACTCACTGAACTTACAACTTGTTCGTTCTAACGGCACATTAATAGCTGATTACGCGACCGATCTGAACTCACCAAATTGGGTGAACACTTATAATATCCCTACGCTACAAATTGTCACTGAGATTGAGCAGATAACCAAACCTACCATCCGACCGGTCGTTCAACTCCCGCAACTAATTAACCAACAAAAATACCGTACATTCTACCGTGGGTGGATTCCCATCTTTGGTGTTTCGGATAATGAACCCATTGCCTGGATTTTATGCTCAGTATACCAAGAGCGTCCAGAATATAACAAACCCATCCGCACGGTGATGTCAAGACTTACATTCGAGGATTTAACCACTCCTTATTTATTGCAAAGATTTCAAGATGGGTCTTTAGTCAATTCCGTGCAACAGGGATTCACCAATCACTTCCCAAAATATCGGATGCTTCGCCAAGACCATATCGAAGCATTAGAAAACGATACACTGATCTATACCGACGAACAAACTGATCGATCTGGATACCGAACCCTATTCTGGAATCACAGCCAGAATAACATTATCAAAGCCAGTACCATCCAGCCGGGATACCGAGTCATCCTTTTCTCCTTTTTTCGGCTTAGCTTTTTACTACTCTTGGTGGGCGGCCTATTTCTACTAATCAAACAACTATTACTGTCATTTAATGTCGGATTACTTGGCAACAATATTCGCTTTCAGGATCGTCTTATCGATAGTTTTTTACTGGCCACCTTGCTCTTTTTAGGCTTTCTTATTGCATCATCCCATTACGCGATAAAACAGCAAAACCAAAATATTGTCCGCCAGGAACTTGTGGACAAATTGGAGCGACTATCAAATTCAATCGAATCGAATCAAGAAATTCAAAACCGTCAATCTCTGGGAGCCTCTTTCTCCCTTGATTCTCTTGCCACTCCATTTGATGTAGATGCCAGCTTTTATATCAACCAAACAGTGACAGAAACTACAACTCCTCAAATTTACCAACAGCACCTGCTACCGGCTGCCCTGCCCTACGATATCTTTCATGAGCTTTATAATCGAAACCGACAAGATGCGTACTCCAACGTGCAATTAGCAGGACAGGATTTATTAATTGGCTACCGCATCATCACCAATAATAACAATACGCCTATAGCTACTATTGCAATTCCTACGTTTTTAGAATCCCCAAAGTACGACCAGCAACTATTAGAGACGATCAGCTACCTCATTCTGGTGTACTTATTTGTATTCGGTTTGTTCATTCTCGGCTCTACATTTATTTCAAAGCAGCTCACCCGTCCATTAGTACATATCCAGCGCGGCTTAAATAAAATCTCCGGTGGCAACCTTGATACTACCATTCCCGTTACCAGTAATGATGAAATTGGGAACCTGGCCCAAGCCTACAATAATATGGTTTCACGACTCAAAAAGCTCCAAAAAGAGTTAGCTACGGCCGAACGCGAAGCGGCCTGGAAAGAGATGGCACAGCAAGTGGCACACGAGATCAAGAATCCACTTACTCCAATGAAATTAAATGTCCAACATCTGGAACGCCAACTTAAAAGTGACAATCAAAATCCGGAAGAACTCAAAAAGAAAGTCCAGCAAATTACCGCTAATCTGATTGAGCAAATCCAATCCCTCAATAATATTGCCTCAGATTTTTCAAAATTTTCGCAGCCTCTTACCGAAGACTTTACAACGGTAAATATTGAGGAGATTTTAGCCTCTGTAGCTAAACTCTACGAACATGATGAAACTGTTACAATTACCCTTGATACTCCTCAACGCCCCATGCGAGTGGCCGGTATTGCCGATGAATTGAAACGAGTTATCATCAACTTGGTAAAAAATGCCTACGAAGCAATGTCCACTAATGGTGGAGAAATTGTACTACGCCTCTATCCCCATCAACAAAATGTATTTATTGAAGTTGAGGACAACGGTACAGGCATTGCGGAAGAAGATCGCCCCAATATTTTCGTCCCCAACTTCTCCACTAAGTCAAGTGGTACCGGACTGGGACTGGCAATCTGCAAAAAAATTATTGAGGCTCACGATGGGAGCATCAGCTTTGCATCAGTCGAAGGCGAAGGCACTACTTTTGTTATAAAATTGCCTCAGAAATAAGACTCGGTTTCTGCTTACTTTTCCCTCTCTTTTTTTGTACCATACGCGATTCCCAAAAACCAAATATTCTCTTTCCTGAAGCACCACATTGTAGATGTTTGCATACTTAAAATCAGAAAAATATAACCTGCGCAAAGAAGCCGGTATTACACTTAAAATTGGCTTACCAGTTATCATTGCCCAGCTGCTACAAATGTCGATGAACTTTGTAGATACGGTAATGGCTGGAAATCTTTCGGCACAGGACCTGGCCGCAGTAGCCGTAGGAGGTGCCGTTTTCAATCCCTTTATGATGCTGGCCGCAGGTACATTAATGGCCCTTACACCTGTGGTGGCACAACATATTGGGGGACGAAACTTCGAGAAAATTGGCGTTAATGTTCGGCAGGGATTATGGCTTTCACTATTTCTTGCCATCCCCATTTTCTTCCTGATTCGAAACCTCGAGTTTGTGATGCATTTTCTGGATGTCACTCCCGAAATCATCCCTCTTTCTCAAGGCTATCTGAATGCTATCTCCTGGGGCATTTTTGGAATCTGTGGATATATGGTGCTCCGCTTTTTCAATGAAGGAATGTCGGCCACACGTCCGGCCATGTATTTCGCACTTATCGGTGTTTTTGTCAATATTGGAGCCAACTACGTATTAATGTACGGCAAATTGGGATTCCCCGAACTGGGTGCCGTCGGTTGTGGCTACGCATCTTCGATTGTTGGCTTTGTCATGTTCCTGGGGATGCTCTTTTTTACTATGAACCACAAGCCTTACAATCGATTCAAAATATTTTTAACTTGGCGACTACCGGAATGGAAATATCTTAAAGAACTCCTGCAGGTGGGGGTACCTATCGGACTCAGCTCCACCATGGAAGTTACTATGTTTGCCTTGGTAAGTCTCTTGATGGGCTCCCTTAGCGCTGTTGCCGTAGCCGGTCACCAAGTAGCCATTAATTTCTCGGCAATGACTTTTATGGTTCCATTTGGGCTTTCAACCGCTATTACTACACGCGTTGGTAATGCTATTGGCAAGGGATCTATGGACGAAGCTCGTCAACGAGGATACCTTGGCATCACTATGGCTACCTTTTTTATGAGCATTACAGCTGTCATCATGTACTTATTTCCGGAACTTATCACCAGCATGTATACCCAAGATACTGAAGTACAGAATGTGGCAGTAAGCCTGTTGTACATGGCTGCTATATTCCAGATTTCTGACGGCCTGCAAGTCAGTAGTTATGGCGCCCTGCGCGGCCTTAAAGATACCACCATCCCGATGGTTGTTAATTTCATTGCTTACTGGATGGTAGGTTTACCCCTCGGTTATTATTTGGGAATTATTACCAATATTGGTCCCCAAGGACTTTGGATGGGACTCATCGCCGGACTTACCATAGCAGCTATTCTACACAATATCCGGTTTTACGTTCTTACAAAAAGATAAGAATTAGGAATTTGGAATTTTTACCACAAATTTAGGGTATAATAGAGTAGATATTCTAACCTTTAAATTTGGCGGTAGATGTCAGCTTATATTCATAACATTGCAACCAAGGTTCCCAAACAGTCCTACGATCAATCTTTCTTGCGGGACCGAATGAAAGAATATATCGCTGACAAAGAGTTTACTCAGCGGATTATTCACCGTATCTACTCCAACTCGGGAATTAACAAACGTCATACTGTAATTCCTGATTTTAATGCTAATGGCGATCCGCGATTTTTCTTCCAACAAGACGGTACACTAAATGTACCCTCCACCGGAGAACGCAATCAGCTTTATTCTAAAAAAGCCAAACGGCTTTTTGTTGATACCGCTCACAAGACTATTGACGAAAATCCAGCCGTCGATTACGATGATATTACGCATGTTATTACTGTTTCCTGCACCGGCTTTTTCGCTCCAGAACCCGGTTTCGAAATCATCCAACAACTTGGATTGCCCACTTCTACCCAGCGTTACCATCTTGGTTTTATGGGATGTTTTGCAGCTTTCCCGGCCATGAAAATGGCCAAGGCATTCTGTGCCTCACAACCCAATGCCAAAGTATTGGTCGTTTGCCTTGAGCTTTGCAGCATTCATCTACAACCATCAGAAGTAACCGATAACTTAATTTCAGCATCCGTTTTTGCCGATGGGGCGGCGGGTATGATCATCAGTAATGGCAAACCCCAAACCGGATTCGAGTTAACCCAATTCTCTACGTCCATTGCTCCCAAAAGCGAAAATGACATGGCATGGACCATTGGCGATACTGGTTTTGACATGGTACTTTCAACTTATGTACCGGATATTATCGAATCGAATCTTAAAGATTCGCTCAAGCCTCTTTTTGAGGAATACCAGCAAGACGCTGATCAAATTGACCATTGGGCCCTCCACCCTGGCGGACGTGCTATCCTGGATAAAATCCAAAAGAGCGTTACACTTTCTAATGAACAGCTGGAACCATCGCGACAAATTTTAGCCGAATATGGGAATATGAGTAGTGCCACTATTCTATTCGTTCTGGAAAACCTATTACATCAGCCTTCTGAAAACCAGCAAGAATCGGTACTTGCCATGGCCTTTGGTCCCGGCCTGACTATTGAAAGTGGATTTCTGCAAAAAATAGATCATCATTGATGCCCCTACTATTATCAAAGCGCGATACCACCAGCCAGGAACGAATGGACGACCCCAACTGCGATCCGGAAAAACTTCGGAACACCTACCGGCAGTTTGAGCATATTAACACTCTTATTTCACAGTGGCGATATATTTACAAACAACACATTCGCCCCAAATTACATACACAAACTCATTATTCTTTTTTGGATATTGGTTTTGGAGGCGGGGACATCCCAATAAAAATAGCTCAATGGTTAACCAAAGATGGCATATCATTCAATATTACCGCCATCGACCCCGATCCTCGAGCGATAAATTATATCCAGTCACAAGAACCAACTTCCAAAATAGAATTCTTGCAATGCCAACTTTCAGATTTAGATCGGGCCAATCAACAATTCGATTTTATACTGTCAAACCATTTAATACACCATCTAACGAAGAAAGAGCTATCAAACGTATGTTCTCTCACTGAAGAACTTTGTTCCGGCTCGGTTGTTTTCAATGATCTCCAAAGAAGTGACTGGGCTTACCTGCTATTCAACATTTTCTCTCGTCCTTTTTTCCGCAACTCTTTTATTACCGAAGATGGTCTAACATCAATCAAGCGGAGTTATACGCCCAAAGAGTTACAAGAGGTTGCCCCCTCAAAATGGACTGTTAGAACACTATTTCCATTTCGAATTCTGCTGACCTATCACCATGAATAGCCCATCCCAAACATACCAAGTAGCCATTGTAGGGGGCGGTCCTGTGGGGCTTTTTTTAGGATTATGTCTTGAACAGGCGGATATCTCATTCATCATCCTGGAAAAAAGAACCGCTCCAAAACCTGGATCTCGTTCACTGGGCATCCATCCGGTCTCATTAGAACTGTTTGATGAATTGGGCATCGCAAACTCATTTTTAAATCAAGGTGCAAAAATCGAACAGGGACATGCTTTTGCTAATACCAAAAAATTAGGGACGCTATCCTTTGATGACTGTCCCAATCCCTTCAACTTTATTTTAGCCCATCCCCAAAACCAGACCGAACATCTCTTGGAGCAATCACTTATAAACCGCAATCCTTTTTGTCTCCGTAGAGATGTTGAAGTTACACAAATAACGGAACAACAAGATCACGTTAGAATTTTGTTTCAGGATGGTGGTATAACTTCAAATATTAAAACGAAGTTCTTGGTTGGTTGTGATGGCAAAAATAGCTTAGTCCGTAGACAATCAAACATTTCTTACGAGGGTAAACAGTATCCTGACACCTATATCATGGGAGACTCCACCGACCATACTGACTTTGGTAATGACGCTGCTATTTTTCTCTGTGATGAAGGCCTGATCGAATCTTTTCCACTACCGGATAACAACCGCCGATGGGTTGTTAAGACTTCGTCGTATCTCCCCGAAGTTAATCCCCATGATATTACTGATCGAGTTAAACACAGGATTGGAACTAATTTTAATGAAACCGATTTTTCGATGCTGAGTAGTTTTGGCGTCCAAAAATTTATCGCTTCTCCCATGGCAAAGAATCGAATTATCCTTTGCGGTGATGCAGCTCACGTCGTTAGTCCCATTGGCGGGCAGGGAATGAATTTAGGTTGGCTTGCTGCTAAAGACCTTGCAAATACATTGGCGCATATATTACAACAGGATCAATCGATATCTAACCTGCTAACTTTATATCAACAACGTCGAACACATGCGGCACAGAATGCCATTCGCAGAGCTGAAATAAATATGTGGCTGGGAAGACAAACATCATTCCCTGCTTTGCGTAATAGCATCGTTTCGATAATGCTCAAAAAACCATTCTCCAACTTCATGGCAAATATTTTTACCATGCGGGGATTGGAACGATGGCCCTTTTAGCAAAAATCATCATTTCTGAAAACGAATAACAAATGTTGTACCATCATCCTCCTGCACCTGAATATCGGCCTCCAACCTCCTTATAAGAACGTTAATAAGCCATCCTCCGGTCGAGCCCGACTCTGTGATTGAAAAATCATCTCCAATACCTGTGCCATTATCAGATACAGTAAATTCAATTTCTTCATCTTCCGTCTCAGAGAGCGCAATAACTATTTCAGGATCTTCAATATTATCCCCAAAAGCATGCTTGTAGCAATTCACCATTAACTCATTTAACAACAGCCCACAGCTCATAGCACGATCAGTATCCAAACGCACATCAGCGGCACGAATAATAATATGTACTTGCTGCTCTTTTTTAGATAAAATATTAGCAATCTTATTCGAAAGCCCTTCCAAGTAAAGCTTTAACTTAATCTCATCTCCGGGCTTATTATTGTAAAGAAAATCATGGACCTCCGTCATTGATTTTATCCGTGCCATTGTCTTTTGCAGCACCTCCCTTGCTGCCTCATCCTCGATATCCGATAATTCCAGCTCGATAAGAGCTGTAATGGTAGATAAGTTATTTTTTAGGCGATGATGAGTTTCCGTTAAAATGAGATCTCGCTGCTCAAGCTCATCCTGCATTTTCTGAAGCTCACGGCACCGTTCAATAGCCAACGCCACATGATCTGCTAACGCTTCAAATACCGAGATATCTTTATCCGTAAAATCACCTTCTTTCCTGTTAATTGCTTGCAATACACCAATGATGTTCTTTTGGCTATTTCTCAAGGGAACACATATAATATTCCGAGTCGTAAAATTCTCAGAAATATCCCCGGCAAAAAGATCAGAGTTGCTAACATCATTAGAATAAAAAGGCTTTTCATGCTGGATAACCCAACCCCCAATACCAGCCCCCTTTTCAATCCGTTTTCCTTTCACCTCTCTCTTTACCGGCCCGGTAGGCATACTAACAATCAGCTCTCCCGTATTCTTATCCAACAGCATCAGCGAGCTGGCCTCGACATTCATTACATTTCGAACGACTTCAATGCTTTCTTTTAAGACGCCCCGCAACTTAACAGCCTTATTAACACTGCTAATGTTTTTTAATAGAATCTCGAGACTGCTGCTCGTTTCTGCATCAAATGTTATAGTATCAGCTATATTATTTTCTTCCTGAAGTGACATTTTAAAAGCCCCTGTTATCCTTTTATTTCTTTCGCCCTCTTGTGTCCTTACTATTTAATACATTTTAGGATTTTTTTAAACAAATATCTATTGCGATATCCCATCCACAAAAAAAAGCCCGACCTTATACAAGGCCGGGCTTAATTAAGTTAACTAAGAAAGGAATTTAGGCTTCCTGCTCAGCTCGGTAATATTCCCGTAATACATAATGGAGAATTCCGCCATTGCGATAGTAATCAACCTCAACGGGGGTATCAATTCGACAAACGGTTTCGAAAGAAATCGTCTCTCCGTTTTCTTTCTTTGCATCTACCTTTACTACCTGCTGGGCTTTAAGATCATCATCTAAATGAATATCAAACTCTTCGGAACCATCAAGTCCAAGAGTATCAGCTGATTCCCCCTCCTTAAACTGTAGTGGAAGTACCCCCATCCCCACCAGGTTAGATCGGTGAATCCGCTCGTAAGAAGTAGCAATTACTGCTTCAACACCTAACAGGTCTGTACCCTTAGCAGCCCAGTCGCGGGATGATCCTGTACCGTACTGCTTGCCGGCTAATGCAACCAAGGGCGTATCATCTTCTTTATACCGCATAGCCGCATCATAAATCGTGGTAATTTCATCATTAGGGAAGTAATTGGTATAACCACCCTCTTTGCCCGGCGCCAACTGATTCTTAAATCGCACGTTGGCAAATGTTCCACGAGTCATCACCCGGTCGTTACCACGACGCGATCCATAAGAGTTGAAATCAACCTGACTGACACCATGCTTAATTAAGTATTTACCTGCAGGACTGTCTTTCGGGATATTACCCGCTGGCGAAATGTGATCTGTGGTGATAGAGTCGCCCACTTTCACTAATGCCCGCGCCCCGCTAATTGAGGTAATCGGATCGGGATTTTCTCCCATATCCATAAAGAACGGTGGCTCTTGAATGTATGTGGATTCATCCTTCCACTCGTAAAGTTCTCCGCCACCGACGGGAATCTCATCCCATTCTTCTGATTTAAAGATATCACCATATTGTTTTTCAAACAGCTCTGGTCGTATCGCACTATCGAGATGCTCAGCAATTTCTTCGGATGTAGGCCAGATGTCTTTGAGATATACATCGTTACCATCTTTGTCCTTACCAAGAGGCTCCTTTTCCAGATCAATATCTACCGTTCCAGCCAGTGCATACGCAACGACCAATGGTGGAGATGCCAAATAATTTGCCTTCACATAAGGATGGATACGTCCCTCAAAGTTGCGATTTCCTGACAGCACACCGGCCACAATCAGATCGCCTTCTTTCACCGCATCCTCAACAGCTTGCGGCAATGGTCCAGAGTTACCAATACAAGTCGTACATCCATAGCCAACCAGGTTAAAGCCGAGGCGATCCATATAATCGGTAAGCCCGGCTTCTTCAAGATAATCCGTAACCACTCGAGAGCCCGGGGCCAGTGATGTTTTAACATATGGAGGAACTTTCAATCCTTTTTCGTACGCCTTCTTCGCTACAATTCCGGCTCCTAACATCACGCTTGGATTCGACGTATTGGTACAGGATGTAATGGCAGCAATCACCACATCGCCATGCTCCATCTCAATTTCTTGCCCGTTTTTAAAGGTGCCCTTATTTGCCAACTTCTCCTGAGCCAAGTTAAAGCCCATTGTCGGATCATTGCTGGTCAGACTATTTTCAAAAGTCTTCTTCATGTTGGGTAACGAAATACGATCATGCGGCAACTTTGGTCCGGCCAAGGATGTTTCTACATCACCGAGATCAAGCTCCAGCGTATCCGTGAATTCCGGATCAGGTGTATTGCTCGTACGATACAATCCCTGTTCTTTCATGTATCGCTCAACCATTTCTACATGCTCGGGATCACGACCGGTGCGACGCATATAACGCATCGCTTCATCATCCATTGGGAAAAAGCCCATAGTTGCTCCATATTCAGGAGACATATTTGCAATCGTCGCACGATCGGGCAGACTCATATTACTAAGCCCATCGCCATAAAATTCCACAAATTTGCCAACCACACCGTGCTTCCGAAGCATCTGCGTTACCGTAAGCGTCAAGTCGGTTGCCGTAATACCTTCACGCAACTTACCCGTCAGCTTCATGCCCACAACCTCGGGTACTAACATGTATATAGGTTGTCCCAGCATAGCCGCTTCGGCTTCGATACCACCAACGCCCCAGCCCAGAATACCGAGACCATTAATCATTGTGGTATGCGAGTCGGTACCTACCAGCGTATCGGGATATACCACGGTAGAACCATCGTCTTCTTTACGGCTGAATGCACCTTTTGCCAAGTACTCAAGGTTCACCTGGTGGACGATACCACGTCCGGGAGGAACCACTTTAAAATTATCAAACGCTTTCTGTCCCCATTTCAAGAACTCATATCGCTCGCGATTACGCTCAAATTCCTTCTCGACGTTATGCATAAAGGCATACTCCTGACCAAATTCATCAACCTGTACCGAGTGGTCAATAACTAAGTCTACTGGTACCTGAGGGTTAATAGATGTTGGATTACCACCCATCCGCTGCATCGCCGAACGAAGCGCAGCCAAATCCACAATCGCAGGAACCCCTGTAAAATCCTGAAGAACAACCCGTGAAGGTTTAAAAGGAATTTCGCCCTGTGGATTTTTCGCATTGTAATTTGCCAATACCTCCACATCATTATCTGTAACAACATATCCATCGTGCTCTCTGAGCACCGACTCCAGCAAAATACGAATCGTAAAGGGGAGGTTACTAATATTATTGTATCCCATCTCTTCCAGTTTTTTCAAACTATACAGATGTGCTTGGCCAACTCCTGTATCAAATGGGGTTTTCGTCTGTAAAAATTTGTTCTCGTCACTCATTGTTCTTGATTATCCTTTTTAAACTTGGCTTGGCCTCTTTTAAGCAGACCTTTTTATGCCTGAAAGGTACAATTTATTTTTAATAATATCTTTTCTTGTCCCTCATTTTTTTCTGTTCTAATACCAATATTAGTGGTATTCATATTCAAAAATACCCACTTCAAATATCGCTTAGAAAATATTCATAAGTTCACCGTTGCAAATGGATATAAATAAGCCTATTTTTCGAGACTTCACATAAAAGCAATTATAAACAAGTTTTAACCGTGGATACTAACAGTTACAAGACCTACTCCCCAAAAGCGAGTGATATCGAAAAGAATTGGGTTCTTGTTGATGCCGAAGAGCAAGCACTCGGAAGAGTTGCTTCAAAGGTGGCGGCCCTACTTAATGGGAAGCACAAGCCTAACTTCGCTCCGCACATGGACACCGGTGACAACGTTGTTGTAATTAATGCTGCAAAAGTAGAATTAAGCGGCAAAAAAATGCAACAAAAAGAATATTTCCGTTATACCGGCCATCCCGGAGGCGAACGATTTACTTCGGCAGAAGAGATGCTGGACCATAACCCTACCGTTGTTATTGAAAAAGCGGTTCAAGGTATGTTGCCAAAAAACAAGCTCGGCAACAAACTGATGACAAACCTTAGAGTTTATGCCGGTCCGGTTCATGAACAAGAAGCACAACAACCAGAAAAAATCGAGCTTTAATTACGAATGGAACAGAAAAACTTCATCGGAAGAAGAAAAACTTCTACTGCGCGACTATATATTCAACCAGGATCAGGTGATTTCGTTGTAAACGATAAACCCTTGGATGAATATTTTAATACGCAAGCACATCGTAATATTGCCAAACTTCCTCTTGATGTAACAGAATCAGGAGAACAGTTTGATATCAAAATAACAGTTCGCGGCGGCGGTATTACCGGTCAATCTGGTGCTATTCAGCACGCTTTGGCCCGCGCCCTTGATGATCATAACGAAGACTGGCACGATGTACTTAAAGCACATGACCTACTTACACGTGACGATCGTATGGTAGAGCGTAAGAAGTACGGTCAGCCTGGTGCTCGTAAAAAGTTCCAGTTCTCCAAGCGTTAATTATTCGCGCGGAACACGTTTTCTTTTTCCATACTTACAATTTTTAATCACACATATGCAGCCACTCAGTGCGCCGAGTGCTTTGTCCCCACTATTTTTGGGACAGAGTTAGCGCCGGGGATAATCTGCATAGCGGACTAACTCAAAAATAAATCAAACCTATGCCTACTACACCTGACTTAGAACAACTATTGAAATCTGGTGCCCATTTTGGTCACCTTACCCGCCGATGGAATCCCAAAATGAAGGAATTTATCTTCATGGAACGGAACGGGATTCATATCATCGATCTTAAGAAAACCCAAAAGTTTTTCCAGGAAGCTCTTGACGAGGTTACCAAATTGGCCCGTGCTGGTAAAGACATCCTATTCGTGGGTACTAAAAAACAAGCACAAGATATTGTAAGAACTGAGGCTATCCGTTGTGGAATGCCTTTTGTAACGCATCGCTGGTTAGGCGGTATGCTTACGAACTTTAGTACTGTTAAGAAAAGTATTTCTCGGATGGAAGAGATCGACCGTATGAGTAAAGACGGTACCTTTGAAGACCTTACCAAGAAAGAAGCCTTGATGCTGGAACGAGAATATGACAAACTCGAGAATACCCTTGGTGGTATCTCCAACATGGGGCATCTACCCGGTGCTATCTTTGTAGTTGACACCATTAAAGAGGACATTGCCGTAAATGAAGCGGTTAAACTTAACATCCCCATTATTGCGATGGTAGATAGTAACAGTGATCCTGATATACCGGATTACATTGTACCTTGCAATGACGATTCTGCCCGAAGCATCCAGCTTATTACTTCTAAAGTTGCTGATGCTATCATCGAAGGCAATGCTGAACGTGAAGCACAAAGTGAAGAACAGATGATGGAGCAGGCTGCACAGGATGCACGAAAAGCGGAAGAGCAGCAAGTGAAAGAAAAAACAAAAGCTACAGGCAAACGCCGTAAACGTCGCAAGAAAAAAGATTCTAACGACGACTCTTCTAACGAAGAAGAATAATCGGCTGCACTACTTTTAAACTTAGAACTACAATTTAAATAGCGTAACTCGAACAATGAGTATTTCTGCAAAAGACGTAAAAGAACTACGCGAACAGACTGGGGCCGGCATGATGGATTGCAAAAAGGCCCTTCAAGAAGCGGACGGTGATTTTGATCAAGCCACTGAAATCCTTCGCAAAAAAGGACAAAAACTTTCTGAAAAACGAGCAGATCGTGAAGCGAACCAGGGATTGGTTGTTACACGTGTGAGTGATGACGGCTCTCAAGCTGCTGCACTCGAAATTAACTGTGAGACAGACTTTGTTGCTCGTAACGAAGATTTCCAGAACAGTGCCAAAGAGTTTTTGGATATTGTATTCGAAAACAAAATTGAATCTGTTGATGAGCTCTTAGAAACCGAAAACGAAGGACTTACCGTTGCTGATCACCTAAAAGATATGATTGGAAAAATTGGTGAGAAGCTAAAAATCAACAAAGTAGTATACGCCGAAACTGATGGTTCTTACATCTCTTATATTCATCCCGGCAACCAGTTAGGAGTGTTGGTTGAGTTTGAAGATGACCTTGAGGATGATGAAATAGGTCGTGATGTTGCTATGCAAATTGCTGCTATGAACCCCCTGGCCGTAACGCGAGACGGTGTTGATAGCTCAATCGTTGAAAAAGAACTCCAAATTGCTAAAGAGCAACTCCTTGAAGAAGGCAAGTCTGAGGAAATTGCTGAAAAAGCATCGCAAGGTAAATTGCGACGCTTCTACGAGGAACGCGTTCTACTGGAGCAAAAATTCGTGAAAGACAATAGTCTTTCTGTCGAAGAGTATCTCAAAAATAATGATACTCCGCTGGTTCGATCATTCCATCGAATCCAGCTCGGCGATGACTCGTAATCATTTTGATTCTCAAAAAAGGCTACCAATTCGGTAGCCTTTTTTTTATGCTTAAGAGATTACAAAATTGATCAATCACTGAACAATAGTCAATACAATAACTAAAGAGATAACAACGTGACAAGTAATTATCATCGCATTTTGCTTAAGCTCAGCGGTGAAGCGCTGTTGGGTGAACAGGGGCATGGCATTGACGGAGATATTCTTACCCAATATTCGGAAGAAATCAAATCAATTCATGATGAAGGATTTGAAGTTTCCGTTGTTGTAGGTGGAGGTAACATTTTTCGAGGTGTCAAAGGAGCCACTGAAGGAATGGATCGCGTTCAGGGCGACTACATGGGCATGCTTGCGACAATGATCAATAGTATGGCCTTGCAAGATTCTTTGGAACGCATGGGCGTACAAACCCGGTTGATGTCTGCTATCAGAATGGAAGAAATTGCTGAACCCTATATTCGTCGCCGTGCTACTCGTCACCTCGAAAAAGGTCGTGTCGTTATTTTTGGGGCCGGAACTGGAAATCCCTATTTCACTACTGATACTGCTGCTTCTCTGCGAGCTATCGAAATTGAAGCGGATGTCATCCTTAAAGGAACACGTGTCGATGGTATTTTCGATTCTGATCCGGAAATAAATCCTGACGCTGAAAAATTCCCTACCATTACGGGCGAAGAAATACTCGATCGTCAGCTTGAAATTATGGACCTGACGGCCTTTACCCTGTGTCGTGAAAACAAGACACCGATTATCGTTTTTGATATGAACAAGGTTGGAAACCTTAAAAAAGTTCTTGCCGAAGATACCTCAATTGGCTCAAAGGTGGTTTGGGAAGATTCGTAGATTTCTTAAATTCATTTTGATTTCCACACAGCATTATCAAAAAAAAGATTTAAATAATACGCGAATATTATGATACCACCAGAGTTAGATCCTGTTATCAAATCTGCCAAGCAAGATATGGACAAGGCAGTAAAACACTATAAAAAAGAACTCTCTCATATTCGCGCCGGCAAGGCCCAACCTTCGATATTGGATGGAGTTAAGGTTGAATATTATGGTTCACAAACACCGTTAAACCAGTTAGCCAGCGTTAGTGCACCAGAAGCTCGGCTTTTAACGGTTGAACCTTTTGACAAGTCTGCACTCGAAGATATTGAAAAAGCGATTATGTCGGCCGGACTTGGGTTAAACCCTAATAATGACGGTAATATTATTCGTATTCCCCTTCCTATATTATCGGAAGAGCGCCGCAAAGAACTGGTAAAAAGAGTAAACGAATTAGCTGAAGAAGCACGCATTTCGATCCGTAACAGTCGACGTGATGCCAATGAAGAAGTAAAGAAAAAAGTAAAAAGTGAATCACTACCCGAGGATTCCCTCTACGAGGCGGAAGATGAAATCCAAAACCTTACCGATAAGCACACCGAAAGAGTAGAAGAGCTTTCTGAGAAGAAGGAAAAAGAAATAATGACTGTGTAAATGGTCGTTGGTTAAAGATCTTATAGATGTATATATCCGAACTTGAACTTCAGGGATTCAAGAGTTTTGCCTACAAAACCGAGGTATCTTTTGATAAAGGAATAACGGCCATTGTTGGGCCTAATGGCTGTGGAAAATCTAATATTGTTGACGCTATGCGTTGGGTACTGGGAGAACAACGCCCTACCCTGTTGCGCTCATCCAGCATGGCAAATGTTATTTTCAATGGTACGGCCAAGAAAAATGCCCTGGGGATGGCCGAAGTCCATCTCACCTTTATAAATAACAAAGGGTTACTTCCCACCGAGTATAATGAAGTCACCATCGGACGACGGCTGTATCGATCGGGAGAAAGTGAGTATCTCATTAACGGTACAAATTGTCGGCTAAAGGATATCAACGACCTTTTTATGGATACCGGAATGAGCTCGGACGCCTATTCGGTTATTGAGCTCAAGATGGTTGAAGAAATCCTTAATGATAAAAATAATGACCGTCGGCGATTATTTGAGGAAGCTGCCGGCGTTACCCGATACAAAGAAAAGCGTAAGAAGACCTTTCGTAAATTGGATGAGACAAAATCCGATTTACAACGGGTTGAAGATATTCTCGTCGAAGTCCGGAAAAAGACCAAGTCTCTTGAGAAGCAGGCTGAAAAGGCTAAAAAAGCCAAAGAATACAACAAGGAACTCGAACATCTCGACAAAGCACTTAACAAGCATGAGTATCTAAAAATTAAGGAAGAGCTTGAACCGCTTGAAGAACGCATTGACAACGCGGACAAAGAGAAGAAAGAAATTGTATCAAAAGCGGAAAAATTAGAGAAAGAAGCGGAATCTGCCCGCAAAGCTTTAAATGAAAAAGAACGTCAGCAGTCTGAAGCACAACGCAGGGTAAGCCAACTACATTCTAAAATCCGTGATACGGACACTTCGCTTGAAATTACGCGTGAGAAGATCAGCAATGAAAAAAGTGTTATTGAACAATACACTTCGGATATCGAACAGAGTGAAAAGGACCTTGCAGATTTAAGAGAAGCTTTTGAGAGTAGCAAAAAGAAACTGGCTTCGTTTGATGATGACCTCGAAAAAGCCGAAAAAAATCTCAGTGAGTCGAAAGAGCGATACTCTGAAATCCAAAAGCAATATTCGGCAGAGCAAGATAAGCTAAATAAGCTTGAACGCGAGTTTTCACAGGCAAACCAAGATCTCAATGATCTGCAAACAAAACGGATCAAAATTGAATCGCGTCTGGAAAATACGGAAGGCGACCTGATCCGTATTCGAGAAGAAATCGAAGATCTCGAAGATGAGATCATGAACTTTCGTGGCGAGAAAAAGCTGGCTGCTGAAAAACTCGAACAAGCGATTACCGAGCGTGATCAACAGCAGAGCAAGCTTCAGTCTGCCCGTCAACAGCGTGAGGAACTCAGCGAACAGCAAAATACGCTCAAAGATCAGATTCGCAGTCGCCAAAGCAAGCTTGATTCGGTACAATCAGAAATTACACTGCTACAAGATATTGCAAACTCCAACGAGGCTTTTCCGAGTAGCGTACAGTTTTTGCTTGACAAACATGCCGATAAATTCACTCAGCTGGATGTTGTTTCGAACCTTCTTTCGACGGATGAAGAACATGCTGTTGCTCTTGAAGCGGTTCTTTCGGATGCCCTTAACTATGTGGTCGTTGATACTCTTGAAGATGCCCGAAAAGCAGTAAACCTGCTTAAAGAAAATGATAAAGGACGTGCAACATTTATTCCCCTTAATCAGCTGTCAAATTCGTATGACACGGCTTCTGGTTCACTTGCCAAGCAAGTACATGCACAAGAAAAGTACAAGGCTTTAAAGCAGCTTTTGTTGGGCAATGTTTGTGTGTTTGATTCGGTCGAAAAGGCTTATTCATCGATAAGCGATTCGCAAACCGCCGTTACACTGGATGGAGAAGTAATTACCCATGACCAATTCCTTAAAAGTGGAAGCAAGAGCAAAAATGCCGGTATCCGTGTTGGGCTGAAAGATAAAATATCTAAGCTGGAGGATAAGGCTGGTTCGATAGAATCAAAGATCCAGTCATCGCAATCGGAACTGGAAGAGGTACAGGAAAAATACGGCAATATTGATCTCAACGAGCTCGAAAAACAGCTCAAAGAAAAAGAAAAAAAGGTTCGTGAGATTGAAAACAATATCAATAGTTTCGAACATAAAATTGAGATCTATCAGAAAAATATTGGAGAACTCAAAAACAGGCGTGAATCGCTCATTAATAACGAAGATTCTTCCCAGCAGGAGTTAGATCAACTGCAGCCCAAACAAAAAGAACTACAGCAAAAGCTTAAAGATCTGCATGAACAGCAGGAAGAAAAGAAAAAGGTTCTGCAGGAGCTTGATGAAGAAAAGTCTATTGCACAAAGCCGTTATAATGATGCTCAGCTTAAGCATCAGGACTTGAAGAACAAGGTTGAGAATCACGAGCGTGATATTAAGCGTGCCCAGGATGGGATTAAAAATCTAAAGAAGCGGCTTAAAATACGATCCGAAAAAACAGAGGAAGCCAAAGAACGTATTGGGAAATACGAGTCGTCAATTGA
The DNA here is from genome assembly GCF_038594945.1 of Fodinibius sp. Rm-B-1B1-1. NCBI lineage: Bacteria > Pseudomonadati > Balneolota > Balneolia > Balneolales > Balneolaceae > Fodinibius > Fodinibius alkaliphilus. The sequence goes on along the minus strand of NZ_JBCFYD010000001.1, from coordinate 1,616,463 downwards.
GCAGTTAGAGGATAAACTGAGTACGCTGAAGGAGCAAAAGCAGGAAGCAGATAAAAAACTCGAAGAAGCCGAGGAAGCCTCCGGCAAACAGCGCGGACGTATTAATGAAATTGAGAAAGAACTGAAAGAGGTCCGCCGACGCAAAGAGGTAAATATGGAGTTGGTCCATCATTTGGCAATGTCGAAGGAGAAGTATGAAATGCAGATTGAGAACCTTTCTGATCATATCTGGGAAACATACGGGATCTTGATGGATCAGATTGATAAGAAGTTGCCCGAAGATACCGAGCCCGACGAGGCCAAGGAACGTATTGCCTGGCTGCGCCAGAAGTTGAAAAAGATTGGAGAAGTAAATCCGTTGGCTATTGAAGAATACGAAGAAGAAAAAGAACGGCTCGATTTCTATGAAGAGCAAGTTGGCGATTTGCATCAGGCGGCCGAAGAACTACAAGAGACGATTGACGAAATAAACAAAACGGCCATCGGGCGTTTTAATGAAACCTTTGAAAAAATACGCGTAAATTTTCAAAAAGTTTTCCATACCCTTTTTAATGAAGATGACTACTGTGATCTGGTTATTGATGAAGAGGCCGAAGATCCGCTGGATGCAACCATCGAAATTAAAGCCAATCCCAAAGGCAAGCGACCGTCTACGATTAACCAGCTGTCGGGTGGAGAGAAAACGCTAACAGCTATTGCCCTGCTGTTTGCCATTTACTTGGTTAAACCCTCCCCATTCTGTGTATTAGATGAGGTTGATGCTCCCCTCGATGATGCCAATATCGAGCGTTTTGCAGATATGATTCGCAACTTTAGCGAGGAAACTCAGTTTATCATCATTACCCATAACAAAAAGACGATGAGCAAGGCCGAAATGATGTATGGAGTAACAATGCCCGAGACAGGTATTAGTCGATTGGTGGGCGTTAAGCTGGATGAAGTAGCTGAAGTTTAATCAGTTATAACCAACGACGTACATCCCTTTTGTAGTGCAAAAATTCCTCTCCAAACTTTTCTTGCATTACTTTTTCTTCCGGCTCAATCTGGAAACGATTCATGTATCCCACAAAAACCGGGAGCAGCGCTAAGGTTAAGCCATTACCAAGATAAAAACCATAGGCCGCTAAAACTAATAGCAAGGCCACATACATTGGGTTACGTGATACACTGTAAATACCATTTGTTACAAGACTGCTTACTTTATCTGGCTTATGGGGATCGATGGATGTTGAGTGCTGATAAAACTGAACTAACCCCAGCACCCCAAATATACCTCCTAAGGCCAAACTGATACTCGCAGCCCAGTACAACGGACCAAATTCAATCCAGCTATGGTTCATATTCTCATCAATCCACCACATAGCACCCGCAATAATGAGGGTAAGTACAGCCGGAGGTATTTTTAGCGCTAAATTCATTTCTAAGAGATTTAAATGAGTTTCGTCACTCAAACTGGTATGCATTCATAACAAATTGAATTGCTATTTTTTGCTCTCTACACCGGCATCAACTAAGTCCTGAAAACCACCAATGTTATAGACCTTTTCAAATCCCTGATCAATCATCAGCTTTGCCGCTTTTTCACTTCTATTTCCAGATCTACAATACAGGTAATAGGTCTCATCTTTCTCGAGCGAATCCAACTGAGCTTCAAAATCACCATTCAATAAATTATAATGACGATCAACTTCGGCTAAATGCCCGTTATCATACTCTTCCTGCGTTCGCACATCAATGATAACACCCGCCTGTTGTTCTTTCTGCTGCTGAAATTGCTTACCAGTTAGTTCCTTGACTTCTGTTTGAGTTTGCTGCTCACCTTCTCCACAAGCTTGGATTAAAAGTATTCCTGAAATAACCAAGGCAAAAATTACAAAAGTACGTTGTATCATAATATTATCAATTCATTATTATTGCTTTTCAAATCCAGCTTCAATTAAAGCTTCAAGTCCACCAACATTATACACATTTTCAAAACCTTTTCGTTTCATAAGTTGGGTTGCCCTTTCGCTTCGAGCTCCCGAACCGCAATATAAATAGTAGGTATTATCCTTATTCAGTTCCTCAATATTCTGTTCGAAATCAGCTGATATATCAATATTGAAATCTACTTTTTTTAGATAGCCTTCCTCATACTCCCTTGGTGTTCTTACATCAATAATGATCCCCGGTTTTTCTTCAAGCAGTTCTTTAAATTTTTGTGGGGGGATCATGTTTGTGGAATTCCTCAGTTTATTTAAATAAAAAAGTGTGAAAGCCACTACAAATAATATTATTAGCGTTATGGTGTCCATTGTTTCAAATACATAATTGTTAAACTCATATATTCATTATTATGATGTAGCCTCCCATCAGAACCAAAAACACAGCAAATCCTTTCTTGAGATTATTATTGGATATCTTTGCTCCAACCGTTTTACCTACTAAACTTCCTACTGCTCCTATTAAACTGAATATAAAAATGAGCTCCCAGTTCATTGACAGATTAAGGTTTTCAAGCACCTCAATATATTTAAAAAATCCGCTAAAACTCTTCATGGCGATGATAGCCAAACTCGTTCCCACAGCAAGATGCATGGGTAATCCGCCAAGCAGTACCAAGGCAGGAACAATCAAAAAGCCACCCCCTACTCCAACGAGACCTGTTAAAACCCCTACGACGAGACCTTCTAAAACAATCTTCCACCAAGCGTGTTGAATTGATACCCCTCCTGATTGATTCATCTCTTTTTTATCCCGAAACATCATCACAGCCGCTATAAGCATTACAGCAGCAAATAGCATCAGCTGAAAAGTACCGGAAACATATCCCGCAATAATAGCCCCGCCATACGTACCGACCATCCCGGGAAGCCCAAATAAGATAACGCTTCTCCAATGCACCTGCTTTTTAAAAGCATACGGGATAAAGCCTGCCAAGCTGATGGCTCCCACAATACCTAATGACTCAGCAATCGCTACCTTTTCTTGCTCTCCGGCCAAGTAAATTAAAACAGGAACGGTCAAAATTGACCCCCCTGACCCCATCAAACCTAACGAAAGGCCTACAAGCAACGCCCCGATCCACGGTAAAATCATAATACTATTTCTTAAAGTAGGATAGCCAAAAATTGCCTTGGCTATCCTGTTTATAATTGATTTATTTAGCTGTTAATACGACCTCTTGAGGATAGCTTTCTTCCCAATCGGCAAACAGATCATCAACCCATTGGATATCATAACCTTCTTTGGCTAACAGCCCACTGGCGTATGAGGCTCGCTGACCACTTCCACAGTGAACCAGCAACTTTTTGTCCTTAGGTAATTGATCTAACTCATCAGCCAAACGGGTATGCGCAATATTGATCGCCCCGGGAATATGCCCTTCCTCATATTCGGTTGCTTTTCGTACGTCTAAAACCTGCACATCATCCTGATTTCGATTTTGCTCCAATTCATCAAAATCAATGGTCTCAATGGTTTCCAACTCACCAGACCAGTGTTCAAGCTCATTAGGGGTCGCGTATCCCTTAATGTTATCAAGTCCCACACGAATTAAGTCACGCACAGCTTCTTCCAGCTGATCTTCATCAATAATCAGATAGAGATCTTGAATAGCATCTGCATACGAACCTGCTATCGTATTGAAGTTGTTGTCAAAGGTGGTAAGGAGCGATCCCTTAATATGACCGTTCATAAACGCATGCTTCTGACGAGTATCAAGGATTGTTCCTTCTGCCTCTACAATGTTATCAATAGTCATTTTCTCAGGTTCAGGCAATGCTCCCAGTACAGCCGGTCCCTCCTTATTCACTGTCTTCATTCGCCCAAAGTACAGAGGCGGTTCTGGCTGACCATCCAAAATAAAATCGACAAATGCATTTTCGCTGGTGGATGCTTTAAAAGCAGGACTAAATCGAAGTTCGTACCCTACTGTTGATTCCGGTACTGCTCCAAGTGCTTTACCACAGGCACTGCCCGATCCGTGTGCAGGCCAAACCTGCAAATATTCGGGTAGGTTTTTAAAGTCCTGAACTGATTTGTATAACTCTTGGGCTGCAGGCTTCATCGCCCCTGTTTGACCAGCCGCCGTTTCTAATAGATCGGGACGACCGACATCTCCCACAAAGACAAAATCTCCCGATAATATCCCCATTGGCTCTTTGGCTGCAGCTCCATCCGTTACCAAAAAGCTGACTGATTCGGGAGTATGCCCCGGCGTATGAATAGTATCAAACTTGATATTTCCAATGCTAAAGGTATCGCCCTCGGTGATTAACTCGTAATCATAATCACTGTTGAGTAACCATTCGTACTTCCAGTCGGCGTCTCCTTCGTTTGAGGCATATACTTTTACCCCCTGCTCTGCCAGTTCTCGCAATCCAGACAGATAATCTGCATGGATGTGGGTGTCGGCCGCAGCCGTAATTTTTAACCCCTCTTGCTCTGCTATTTTGTGATACTGATCCACATCTCGCATGGGATCAATAATAATAGCTTCGCCCGCAGCTTGACATCCAATTAGGTAAGCATATTGGGCCAACTTTTTATCAAAAATTTGTTTGAAATACATAACGTTACCTTTTTTTGTTTAAAGTTCTGTTAGTTCTTAATGAGGTAATTTCGGTCGTAGCATACCATAGACATACGTTCCAAGGACAGCAGCTGCTATAGGCACAACCATCACCGTAAGTCCGCTACCAAATAATGCAAACATTGGTCCCGGACATGCACCAAGCAGTGCCCATCCCAAGCCAAAAATACTTCCCCCCACCAAATATCGCGTTACCTGCGATGAATCCTTGGGAGGAATCGATATGGGATTACCTTGGACATCTTTTATATGATACCGTTTTATCATTTGAACGGATATAATGCCTACCACTACAGCTAAGCCAATAATCCCGTACATGTGAATAGAATCGAAACGAAACATCTCTTGAATACGAAACCACGATACCACCTCTGATTTAACTAATACAAAGCCAAAGCCGGTACCTATGAATAAATATTTTAGATATTCTGTAAATCTCATTGTTGTTAAAATCTTTTCGTTATAAAATCAGTGGATATATGAAGTAGGTCATAATTAGTCCGCCAATGAAAAATCCGATGACGGCCAATAGTGATGCCAACTGTAAATCTGACAATCCGGAAATAGCATGGCCTGACGTACATCCCCCTGCATAGCGAGCACCAAAACCAACCAAGAATCCGCCCAGTGCCAGAACGATTATGCCCGCTGTTGAACCAAGTGATTTCCAAGTAAATAGATCGTTGGGAACGAGTCCGCTAAAATCCTGGATACCCATAGCCTGCAAATCTGCAATAGTTGCTGATGCCAGGTTAACCGGTTCAGGATTGGCAAAAACATATCCCCCCAGAAAACCACCAAGCACCGTCCCAGCCAAAAAAGTTAAATTCCACTTACCGGCCGACTTCCAGTCGTAATTGAAGAATGCTACATTCCCAAAATTACAAGCTGCACAGGTATGTCGAAGATTGGACGAAATACCAAACATTTTTCCTCCCAGAAATAGCAAAATGGGAACCGTTAAACCGATAACTGGTCCGGCTATATACCATGGCCACGGTTGGGATAATAAATCAATCATAATAATTCGCTTTTGTTACCTATGTAAATTTCAATATGAAATTAATTGTTCTTACTTGTAATTACAAGTATTGATAAATAGATACTTTCGAACTAACTTATAGAGAATATTGAACAAGCAAATAGCAAGAACCGTTACCAACAAGCTGATGAAATTAAAAGAAGGGTCGCCACGGCACGTACAAATAAGCAACTGGCTTCGCAAACAACTTGAGAATGGTGTTTACAAAGCCGACGAAAAACTACCTTCTGAAAATCAGCTCTGTGAAAAGTTTGATGTAAGCCGTGTAACCGTACGTAAAGCGTTGCAAACACTTGAAAATGACGGACTTATTTACCGTTCTCAGGGATTGGGATCGTTCGTGAGTGATGACCGTACAAGGCAATCATTAATGCAACTCACTGACTTTGAAGAAGATATGAAACGGGCTGGACTGGAATCCTCATCAAAGGTTATTCAGTTTAAGCCCGTTTCTGTTACAGAAAAAGTAGCGAGCATGCTCAATGTAGACCCAGACAGTACAGTCATTCGTCTTGATCGCTTGCGGTTAGGTGACAATCAACCTATTGCTTTTGACATTACCTGGCTGCCTATGTTTTACGGACAACTTCTGGAAGGATATAATCTACAAGAAAAAACAATTTATGGTATTCTTGAAGAAGACTTCGACATTCCTGTTAAAAAAGGTTTCTTTCGAATTGAAGCGGGAAATGCTGCTACTGATATAGCCGAACACCTTGGTGTTAAAAAAAGAGCTGCCTTACTTATAATTGATCGCCTTTCACTGACTGTTGGCGAAAAACCTATTTACTATCAACGACGATATTACCGAAGTGACCGTATTGTATATGAACTTACTGCAGAACGAGATTCTAAAACCAAAAGTAGTCCTGGGAATATGCCGCTTCGAGAATTTTCTCCCGTAATTAATAAATAACCTGCCCAAGTTGCAGTCATTAATTTAAGCATGCCAGCCCATCTCTGTACTATCTACAGGACTTCCCATCTAAATTAATTTACCTCTTACAAAAAAAACTCTTACACTATCATTTGACATAAAAGTCTAATCGACGTTAACCTGCAGGGATTTATGTCAAATGATGATCAATATATATCGCTGTCTCCGCTTAAGATAACCGCCATTTATCTTATTATTGCAATCTTATGGATTGCCTTTACTGACCGGCTTCTTGGGTCATTTGTTTCCGACACGAGTACCCTTTCTACCCTGCAAACATATAAAGGCTGGTTTTATGTACTAATCACTTCGCTGGGATTATACTATCTTATCAAGCGAAATGTGGATCAAATTAAAGAGAAAGAAAAACAGCTGCGTTCATCAGTTCAAAACCTGAAATCAGAAAAAGAGCTAACTGAAATTCTGTTCGAGCGTATCCCTATTCTCATTACAATTTATGATCCCGATCTGGAAAAGTTTGAAGTCAACAGAGAGTTTGAAAAAGTAACCGGTTGGACAAACGAAGAGATTGAAAACGAAGAGGTTGACCTAATGGAGGCGTGTTACCCGGATTTAGAAATACGGGAAGAGACTGTAGAATTTATGAATAATCCTGGCCTTGGCTGGAAAGAGTTTCCCCTACGAACGAAATCAGGTGAACCCATACCCACATCATGGACTAACATTAAACTCACCGATAATACCTCTGTAGGCATTGGTATCGACATGAGTGAAATTAAAGCCTCTCAGGCCAAGGTTCGCAAATCCAGGGAACTCCTTAAAAAAACATTTGAAAGCTTACAATCAAGCATCATTGTACTTGATATGGAAACCCGTACTATCGTTGAGTGCAACAAAGGTACCGAGGAGATGTTTGGGTATTCTCGCGATGAACTCATCGGTAGTTCTACACGCAAACTATACGAAAGTGCTGCCAAATTTATGCTCTTTGATGAGCGCAGCAAGAAAAAATTACTGCGAGAAGGAATTTTTGAGACCGAATTTACTATGCAACGGAAGGATGGCAGCATCTTTTATACTGATCATACCGTGTCGCTGGTTCGAGATGAGGATGATAACATCGAAAAGGTCGTTAGTGTTATTCGTAATATTAATGAACAGAAAAAATATCAGAGACAACTGGAACAACACAATGAGTTCATTAAAACGACTTTCAACAATTTACCTATTGGGGTTATTGTAACAAATATTGACACAGGAGAAGTCACCCTAATGAACGAACCGTACAGTGATATCCACGGTTGGCCGGAAGAGACCTTAAAAGATGAACAGGCATTTTATCATAACGCATTTCCAGACCAAGAATATCGCGAAAAGGTTCGTACTCAGATCCAACAAGATATAAACAGTCATAATCCTGATCGCATGCAATGGGATGGGTTAAAAATCCAAACCCAGGAGAAAGAACAACGAATTGTAAACGTCAAAAATATTCCCCTCTATGACCAAAACTTGATGATATCTACGGTTGAGGATGTCACCCAACGTAAAACGCTGGAAAATCAATTACTCCTTCAAAATAAAAAGCTGGAACGTACCCAAAAAGTGGCGGGTATCGGATATTGGGAATATGAGCTTCAGAGTAAGGAGCTTTTTTGGTCAGAAAACTTAAAACACATCTATGGCCTTTCAGCAGAATACAAGCCAGATATCGACACCTTTTTAAATATGGTGCCTCCAGAAGATCAGCCCAATTTTGACCACTTTGTTCGCAGAGTAATTGACGAAGAGATTATTCATGATATGTTCCGCCTTATTAAACCCAATGGAGAGGAGGGCTTCTATCACAGCCGCAATGAATTAATCAAAGATAACGAGGAACGTCCTAAGAAGATTTTAGGGATTGTCCATGAGATCACAGATTTAAAGCAAGCAGAAAAAGAACTTTCCAAAGAAAAACAACGATTCGAACTTGTTGCCCAAACAACCAGTGATGTTATCTGGGATCTGGATTTTAAAAAGAACGAGTTATGGTGGAGCAAGGGTTTTGAGGATACCTTTGGGTATCAACGACATAGCTTAAAAACAAATTATGAGATCTGGGAAAAATATATTCATCCTGATGATCGCGAAAAAGTAAGTGAAAGCTCAAAGAAAGCATTAGAATCTGATGCCCAAGAATGGGAAGAAGAGTATCGGCTAATTAAAGCTGATGGAACCATAGCCCATTTGATAGATCGTGCTATTATCATCCGTGATGAGAAGGGAGCCCCACTTCGCATGATCGGTACAATGGATGATATTACCGAACGAAAAAAAGCTGAAAAACAACTGCGCGAATCGGAAGAAAAGTACCGACACCTGTTCGAAGATAACCCCGAACCCATGTGGATTTATGATCCCAAAACATTACAACTTATAGAAGTAAATCACGCAGCGATCGAACATTATGGTTATAGTGAAGAGGAATTTCTGAACATGACCCTGCTGGATATTCGTCCCCATGAAGATGCTGAGGCCCTAAAACAAAATGTGAAAAAGAATGCAGGTACCAAGTCGTACTCAGAAGAATGGGTTCATATAAAAAAGGATGGAACTGAAATCATTGTTGAGATTTCGGCTGCAGATGTTAGATATAAAGAAGATAAAAAATATCGGCTGGTTTTAATTAATGATGTAACCGAGCAAAAGAGAATGCAAGAAAAAATTATTCAATCGGTGATTGAGGGAGAAAACCGTGAACGAAAGCGCATTGCCCATGAACTACACGACGGGCTTGGGCAATATTTGGTAGCCGCTAACATGAACCTTCAGTCTGTTCAAAACAACGCTGACCCCCTGCCTGAAAAACGGCGCAACCAACTTGAAACAGGTGTTTCTCTGTTAAAAAATGCCTTATCCGAAACACGAAGTATTGCTCACAATTTGATGCCCAAGGTCATTGCTGACTATGGACTGATTGCCGCCATCGACAATCAGGTTAAAGATTTGCAGAAAAGTAGTGATGTAACAATTCAATTTGAACATAACTGTGCGGAACTGGATCTAAAAAAACAGGTAGAAATTAATATCTACCGAATTGTTCAGGAAATCCTTTCAAATGCTATCCGCCACGCAAATTGTACGACCATCGACATTGAGTTGCAACTCAAAAAAGATACACTTACACTGGTTGTTCAAGATGATGGGATAGGAACAAACATAGAAGAAAACCACCAAGATAAAGGCCTTGGTTTGCAAAGTATTAAAACTCGTGTCAGTAATTTAAGGGGTTCTTTAGATATCGACTCCGAACACGGTATGGGAATGGTAATAACAGTTACTATCCCTAATATTGATAACCTAAAATCGGGTAGTTCCAATAATGGCTAATGTTAAAATTTTATTGGTTGACGATCACGATATTGTTCGGGATGGAATTCAAATGCTACTGGAAGATGAAATAGGCATTGAGATCACGGCTGAAGCCGAAAATGGCAAAGAAGCTATCGAAACATGCAAGAATCATGATATTGATCTTGTTATCATGGATATTAACATGCCGGAAATGGATGGTATAGAGGCTACAAAAAAGATTATCGAAGATTTTGACGAGATCAAGATTTTAGCCCTAACTATGATGGACGAAGACCAGCATATCCGGCAAATGATAAAAGCCGGAGCTTCGGGTTATATCCTAAAAAGTTCTAACAAACTTGAACTGGTTGATGCTATTACTACCATTTTAGATGGCAAACATTATTTTAGTGATGATGCTACCCATAGCGTTATGATGGATTTGGTGAAAGGAACTACCACAGAACAAAATTCAGATCCCGGTAATCTCACAGGCCGCGAGAAGGAAATACTCGAACTGATTGTAAAGGAAAATACCAATCAAGAGATTGCAGACCAACTATATATCAGTACTCGAACAGTAGATGCCCATCGGCGAAATCTATTGCAAAAAACGGGAGCAAAAAATACAGCTGGACTGGTTACCTATGCCATTAAACATAACCTGGTCGACATCAACTAACCTGAAGATATTATCTTCCTCCCTTCTCAACATAATAGTAATTGCACGCTTTACTTTTCCTTGTAGTAATTGTATCCCCATTCAATAAATCTGCTTATAGGCTTTTTCACCTATATCATATTTAGGCTTTTTTTGCGATATCAATCACCCACTAAATAAGATACATTAGGGCATATCATCTTAAAATAACGGCATGGAAATATTACTACTGGGGAAAAGCTCCACAATCACGGCTACCGTTAAAACAATGTTACAGTCGATTGACGATTGGATTGTCAGGTCGAACGTGGAGTTCTCTCCGTATCCCCAACTATCTACAGAACCCTATGAATATGACATTCTGATAGCGAATTTAGAAGATTTTAACACTTCTCCAATCCCTTTGATAGAAGAGATTTCAAAACAGTATCCCCAAACTCCACTGCTTATTATCTATTCCTATCGCAATAAAGAACTTATTACCCCTATACTTGCAGCTGGGGCCACGGGATATATCCAACAGGAGATGTCTGAAGAAGATCTCTTTAAAGCCGTCAACAAAGTATCCGAAAATCAAGAAATTGTAATAGCAGATTTCACCTAATCGCCCATACGCTTTTGACGGGATAAAAAAATTAGGTTTTTCACGTGTTTTAAAAACCCAACCAATTGATGATTATAATCCCAGATTATCATCAATCAGAAAAGTATGACTGACTCAAATAAAAAGACAAACGCAGACTCACCTCTCCTCGATAGCTTACTTGCTCATGTTGCTATTTTAGATACAGAGGGAACTATTCTTAAGTCGAATAAAAGCTGGCAATCGTTCAATAGCGAAAATACATTATTGAAACGTGCTAACATTGGAGACAACTATTTTAATGTTCTCCAGCATGCTATTGAAATGGGTGACGATTATGCCCTGAAAATATTACTTGGGGTCAAAAAGGTAATAGATAGAGAAAGTTCCTCTTTCTCCATTACTTATCCCATAGAAACCGAAACCAATTCATTTTGGTTTAAGCTTACCACCCGTCCTTGCAACACCGACCATACGCAATTTGTGATGATCCATGAGGATGTAACCCCCTCAATGAAAGCAAAGTACGAGAAGCAAGAGAACGAAGATCGTTTCCAGGTAAAATTCGAACAAAGTCCTGATGGTATTTTCATCACAGATTTCAATGGTAATATTATTGATGCCAACCAGACGGCAAGTACTATCTTGGGATGGTCTCGAAATCAGTTAAAGGAAATATCGATGGGAGCAGTAACCAACGTAGAAGATCCCAAATACAGGGAAGCCCTTAAACAACGCGATAAGTCCGGCACCTACGCTATGGAACTGGATTTCTTTGATAAAAATGGAAATATCATTCCCACTGAGGTTTCTTCACGAACCTATCGCAACCCTAATGGCAAGCTTCGCGCCATTGTAACCTTTTATGATATAAGTCGCCGAAAAGAAATTGAGCAAGATCTCTCCAATACAAGAAAATTCACAGAATCGGCATTAAATAGTATTCCCGGCGTATTTATTGTACTCGACCGCAAAGGTAATTTTGTACGTTGGAATGAGAATATGGTAACAACACTCGGATACAGCGCTGAGGAACTCACAAAGAAAAAAGCCACCGATTTTGTTATTGATGAGTACAAAGATCGCGTTCAAGAAACCATCCAGCGATGTATTGAAGAAGGTGAAGTTTCTATTGAAACGAAATTGCACGCTAAAAATGGGCACATTAAAGAGTATGCTATATCTGCCAAACGGTTTGTAGAAGATGGCAAAGTATATATTGTGGCCACAGGCATTGACATTACCAAACAGAAAAAAATTGAGCAGGAAAAGCAACGTCATCAGATAATGATGCAACAGCTTTTCGACAACTCACCCGTTGGTATTGCGATTGTTGATAGAGACAATAGCATTCAAAATGTCAACAGTAGTTTTAATGATATTTTCGGATATGCCCGCAATGAAGTAGAAGGAAATGATATTAATGAACTATTAGCACCAGAGAATAAGAAAAAAGAAGCTAAAGCTATTTCACTTGCCACACGAAATGGCGAAAGCCTTCAAACTGAAACAATCAGAATGAATAAAGACGGGGAAGAAATTCCTGTTTTGATTGGTAGTGTGCCCGTTGAGCTACAAGGTGAAATTATCGCTATTTACGGGATGTATGTTGATGTTTCTACACAACATAATTATCGTGAAAAACTTGAAGCTGCTCTAAGTGAAAAAGAAGCCTTGCTTTCTGAGCTACATCACCGGGTTAAAAATAACCTTGCCCTCATCAACAGTCTGGTTGAACTACAGCTTTTTGATGCCCAAAATGCTGAGCTGCAAATGGAGCTACAGAATATCAAGAATCGAATAATGACCATTGCTTCTATACATGAGGTACTTTACCAAAATGGTAATTTGACCAATATTCCATTTAACACCTTTATTGATGAACTTCTCAATCAAAGTGTAATAGAAGACTCAAAAACTGAAAACAAGGTACAGCTCAACACCTCTTCCAAAAGTATTTACCTAAATATAAATCAGTCTATTCCAACGGGATTACTTCTTAACGAGTTACTTTCCCTTATCTTTGCACATACCAATAAAGACCAAATGTCGGAAGTCAACATTCAACTTAAACAGTATGGACAAAACGTGCATTTAGTCGTTGAAGGTAATCATCTTATTCAGTGTCCTAAAGAAATGAAGCAAAATCAATCGCTGCATAACATCCTCATACAAACACTGGTGGTGCAGTTAAACGGAACACTTCTGTGGCCAAGCCCTGATACAGATTATCAAAAATTTGAGTTTTGTTTTACTAAAGAAGAGGGCACCAGTCCTGCAAGTGATTTCTTACAGGCAGTTGAATAACGTACCTCCCATCATATTACAAATTGATAAAAGGATAGCCCAAAAAGCTATCCTTTTTTAATTCTTCCCATCAGAACAGTATCTTCTCGAAACTGATTTTTACGTCAGTTATAGTTTGATTATGTAATAATTCTCTCACATAATACAACAGCAACAATAAATTAGACGTTGCCCATATTCATCAATTAGCGTATTGCGCAACCCTGTTTTTAACAAAATTATTTCGTTATGAAGAAACTACTGCTTATCGCAGCATTGGCTTGTCTCGGTTTTTCTACTTCATTTGCTCAATCGGATGAACCCTTTGCCCGTTTCCCATCAATAAGTCCCGATGGATCTACTATTGCCTTTTCATACCAGGGAGATATCTGGACTGTTCCTGCAAAAGGCGGCCGGGCATGGCGACTTACCTTACATGAGGCCTACGAAGCTTATCCAAAATGGAGTCCCGGCGGCAGTCAAATTGCCTTTACAAGTGACCGCCATGGCAACGATGATATCTTTGTAATGCGTGGAAATGGCAGCAATATTAAACGCCTTACCCACCACTCTACCGATGATCACTTGACAGGCTGGACGCCCGGAAATAGCCTTATTTTCACAACTAATCGATTATTTAACCAAGTAGAATGGGAACCGGAGATCCATACCGTAGGTGCTGAAGGGGGAACACCAACACGCTTTTTCGATTCTTTTGGGATGATGGCTGAAATGAGTCCCGATGGTCGTTTTCTTGTTTTCGTACGGGGTTATAACAAGGAATTCCGTAAGCGTTATCGCGGATCAGCCAATAAAGATCTGTGGCTCTATGATGTTAAAAATGAACGTTACCGTCAGCTCACCAACTTCAAAGGTAATGACATGTATCCCACATTCACCGATAACCGAACGCTATATTTTCTGAGCGAACGTACCGGTGCACATAACATCCATAAAATGAACCTCAATGAAGAAGGCAAGCCAAACTACTCTCCTATTGCTGTTACAGAGTATAAAGAAGATGGTATCCGTTATTTTGATATTAATGATGACGGACAACGAATTGTCTACGAGCGTAAAACAGGACTCTACGTTTTAAACCCACAGGAAGGGGAAGCCCAACTACTGGAACTCGATGTTACCCAAGACCAGCGATTCTATAACATTGAACAAAAAACATTCACAGATAATGCCAGTGAATTTTCCGTTTCACCGAGTGGCGACTGGCTGGCGTTCGTAATTGAGGGAGAAATTTTTATCAAACATAATGACCCCTCAAAGCAACGCTCTGTAAAAGTTACCAACCACCCTTATCGTGATCGTGACGTCACATTTCTGAACGATTCCACTTTGCTTTTTGCCAGCGACCGAAATGGACAATACGACCTTTTTTCAATTAAACCATCCCAAAAAGATGTAAATGACCTTTTTGAAAGCCTGCAATTTGAAACCAGGCAACTTACCAATACGGAACAGGCAGAGCGAAATCCTGTTGTATCCCCAAATAGCAAAAAGGTTGCCTTTAATCGTGGCCGTGGTGGATTAGTCGTTGCAACAGTTAGTGGGCGCGACAGTCTGGGCAAAGAAACAGTTTTAATGGACAACGGATGGGCTACTGCCAGCGATGTTGCATGGAGCCCTAATAATGAGTGGCTTGCATATTCCAAACCAGATCTCAACTTTAACCATGAGGTCTATATTCATCCGGTTGATAATTCTCAAGAGCCAACAAATATCAGCAAACATCCACGGCCTGATACTAATCCGGTATGGAGTCCCGACGGCAGCAAATTAGCATTTCTGTCTAACCGCAATAATGGCGATGATGATGTATGGTTTGCCTGGCTCAACAAACGCGACTGGCAACGCACCCAACTTGACTGGGATAAAAGTGAAACGCCTGAAATTGTTTCTCCTGAAGATACCGTTGGCGTTAATGTTACTATCGATTTTGATGGCCTCTACCAACGCCTACGTCAAGTAACTTCGATGCCCGGCGATGAATCCAATATTGCTATATCCAAAGACGGACAAACCTTCTACTTTGTGGGCGACGATGCTGATGAAGATATTTATAAGACCAAATGGGACGGCACTGGAGTCAAAGCCCTTACCGATCAAGGAGTTGATCCTTCCGACCTCCGTCTAAATACTACATTGAACAGCCTGTATTTTAGGCAAGGCGGGGGACAAATTGGCCGATACCAATTAGGTAAAGGTAACCTTGAACAGTTGGGATATCGTGCTCAGATGGAAATAGATCACCAAAAACAGCAAGAACAAATCTTTGAAGAGGCTTGGCGAAAACTTAATATCAATTTTTACGATCCTGACTTTCACGGACAAGACTGGTCGGCCATCAAAGAGCACTATAAACCCTGGGCTGAAAAAGCTTCTACGAACCGAGATTTCGAGGACGTCATGAATATGATGCTTGGTGAACTCAATGCCAGCCACATGGGGTTTTATGGATCTGATCGGGCTGAAACCCAGGAATCCAGAACAGGATTTATCGGTGCCGAGGTTGAACCGGTATCGGGTGGTGTAAAAATAACGCGAGTTGTCCCTCATTCGCCTGCCGATCGTGAGATGAGCAAGTTACATTCCGGTGAAGTAATTACTGCTGTTGGCAACCGCCAAGTCTCGGACGTTGACAACTATTATAGCTTACTATCAAATAAAGTAGATACCCCTACCCTTCTGAAGGTTCAAAATACCGAAGGAGAAACACGAGATGTTGTTATTGAACCAACCGGAAGTTTAGGAGACCAGCTTTACAATGAGTGGGTAGAAAAGCGTAAACAACTTACTGAAGAATACTCTGATGGACGCTTGGGATATATCCATGTTGAGGGCATGAACTGGCCCAGCTTTGAGCGTTTTGAACGAGAACTTGTTGCAACTGGTGAAGGTAAGGAAGGAATTGTTATAGACGTCCGTTATAATGGCGGCGGATGGACGACCGACTACCTGCTAACAGTACTCAAATATCGGCAACATGCCTATACTATTCCGAGAGGAGCAACATCAGATCTATCTGAAAACAAAACAAATTTCCGAGAAAACTATCCCTACGGAGAACGCCTTCCGCTTTCGAGCTGGACGAATGCTTCAATAACGCTGGCTAACCAAAACAGTTACTCCAATGCGGAGATATTCTCTCATGCCTATAAGCAACTCGATTTAGGGACCCTTGTTGGTGAACCTACCTTTGGGGCGGTAATTTCTACAGGTGGAGCTGGCTTAATGGGCGGCTCTTACGTGCGTCTCCCGTTCCGCGGATGGTTTGTTAAAAATACCAATGCCAATATGGATCGCGTTCCGGCTGTGCCTGATATCGAAGTTCAAAACGCTCCGGATTATCGGAGTGGCGAAGATACACAGCTAAAGCGAGCCGTTGATGAATTACTTAAACAAATAGACCAATAATATAGGTGATACATAACATCACGGAGGCACCGATATTTATATTCGGTGCCTTTTTTTATTAATACTTAGCTTTAAAGAAAATCTATTCAACCACATTTATTGATCCATTCATGGGGGGATGAAATGAGCAGATATAATCAACCATATCATCCGATAGGTCAGGTGTCAACGTAAATGTTATCTTATCCCCTTCTTTAACAACATTTACTTCACCATTTTCAGTATACGTTCCATCACTATTACTCTGACCAAGAAGCTTATTACCATCACCATCTCTAAAATCCAATGGATGACTTGAAGCACCACTTTTATTGTCAAAGGTATATCGACCTCCAATAGTAAGAGTTATTTCCACGTTATTAACATTTACATCTGCTTCAATTCCTTCTCCATTTATCTCTGTTATCACATAAGCATTTGAACCAGAATTATTGAACTCAACAGATCCTTCGTTCCTATCTGTCATTGTTTCTGATTCCGCATTATTATCTGTCACCCTGTTTGTACAAGAGAATGCGAAAGCGATCAGAAGTAATGGAATGATAACTGATATTTTATATAGAAATACATTTCGTAAATAAATCATAATTTAATCTCAATTCATTAGCGTGTTAGTTGTTTCTATTGATAAGTACGTAGATAATGTCATTTCAGATTGGAAAAAATCTCCCCTTTTTCATTCTTATTTACGTTTTGCTCCTTTTTTTACCCTGATTCAACTAATTTGTGATTTATCCAATCCGGTTTTGGTTTTGCTTCGTAGTGTTACATAGCGGGCGGACAATCACATACCGTTCTGCCTAACACCAAGTTTAAACCAAATTTATCTAATCATGTTTTACAGAAAAAAGTTACGACTATCGATACCTTCTCTTTTGCTGATATTATCTGTGGGCCTGTTTTCCGCTTGCGGTGACTCCCCAACAGAAACAGCTGAAGAACTCCAATCCCAAACAGCAGACTATGCCTTTAACGAAGGACAACTGCTGGATGACGTAAACACCGCTTATCGCGGAGAACACGAGCGAGATGTCTCTTCTGAGTTGATGATCGAAGAGATGGATAATGGAAACGCCGCGATTACCGTAACACTAACTAATACAATGGATGGGATGGAATACCCGGTGCATGCCCATGATGCAGCTGATCCTGCTACGACTGAAAATGGGACGCCATATAATGAAACGCCTAATGCTGATATTTTAGCATCAGTTATGACTGGTAACGGAGGTCAAGTAAGTATGACTAACGAAACCTCTATGTCGTATGATGAGCTAACCAATGAGTATGAAGGATTTTATGTTGTCCATGATCCCACCCAACCTATTAGTACTACCGATTTAACCACTTATCTGGTACTCGGAAGCTTTGGACAAGATCTGCCTGAAGGCGAATTAAACTTACGCTCAGAAACCTTCCAATACGACTTTAATGAAGGGCAACTGCTCGACGATCCCAACACAGCATATGACGAAAATGGCGATCATCCCCGCGACTTGATGGCCGAAATGATGGTGGAAGAGTTGAGAACCGGACAAGCCCAGGTTACCGTTACGCTTATGAATACCTTGGACGGCGAGGACTATGCGGTCCATTCTCATGATGCGGCTGATCCTGATACTACTGAAAATGGGACGCCTTACAATGAAACACCCAACGCCGATATTATGGCAAAAGTCGTTACTGGAAATGGAGATTCAATAAGTACTATGAATGAAACTCAAGAAGCGACATATGTCGAACTCATCAATGAGTATGAAGGATTCTTTGTCGTTCACGATCCCACGCAACCAATCAGTACTACTGATTTAACAACTTATCTTATTTTAGGTAATACAGCACGGTAACATAGCCCTACCATGCACTGATTAAGGCCAGAAGCTTATGCTTCTGGCCTTTTTTAATTGGTTGAAATTTCTTTTCCTACCTTCCCTATTCGTTTATATAAATACCCACAGTTTCTGACCACCTACGTCATAACAAATCAGGGAGTGAGCTCATCCTTAAAACCTTTACTCATTTCACTTTCTAAAACGCCAACCATTGATCCCATGCTACAATCCACCGTGGCTTTAAGTATTTGTCGCTGCTTACCCTATTCTACCTATCCATATTTTTCTGATTCAGCTGCTGTTTCTGATTTTATTCCATAGGCAAGCCTGTTCCGAGCCCTCTCCTCTTACGCTTATAAGCATATTTCTTGTACGATTATAAGATCATAGCAAATGAGCTAAAAAATCTCCAAATAGCTCATCAATATCAGACTATCTTTGTCCTAACACATCACAGAGATACACTTATCTGACGACAAGGTATAGCAAAGTATACGTTTAGGAACGACCAACCACGAGAAAGGAATCGGGAAAAGCCAACTCAATTGGGAACTACTAACAATCGTTAGCTCTGCTTGCCAACCAAGAACATATCTCCGGTAGGCTGGGGAACTCCGCCTTCAGGCTCGAGCGTTACAGCAAACGTATTTTCTTGGGGGGAGGGAGATTCATTCAACTGCTCAACTTTAAAGAAAAGATCACTCGAAGGCTGCTCAAAATTAAATACTCCTGCTGATATAGGATTCTGATTCCCTTTGATCAACCATAACTGGTAATCTTTACCTTCCGGCGGGGCTGGCAAATTAGCAAGCTGTAAAATAGCTTGTCTCTTTTCAGGATCCCAAACAATTTTACCATATCCTTCTGGACTCGGTTCAAGCCCTCCCATCTTCACTAATCTCACTTCTTTAGCCGCCAACACACTCAACAACTCATCCTGCTGTTCAAGCTCGCTTTTTAGTTGTGTTATCTGTGCTTCTTGCTGCTCAATAGTGCCTGATAGGTTTGAGGTATAATATGACAACCCAAGAAATCCAATTAACAACACCGCAGCTGCCGCCTTGTAGACCCACATCGGAATGATATTGGCATCAGATTGACCATCCTCATATTGATCAGTACTCTCAATACTTTCAAAAATACGACGTTCCACATCAGCGGATGGTGATACCGGTTCAGTAGCCAGTGCAAGCTCATCTTTGGCTGCTTTCATATCTTCATAAATTTGACGCTCCTCTTCAGTAGCATCTTCAAGCATCTGCTTAAACTGCTTCTGCTCATCATCCGTTAACGCACCGAGTACATAGCCGGCACATAGAGATTTGAAATCGTTATGTTTCTCCTGCTCACTCATCTAAGTTCGTCGGGTATCAAATTTTCTCTGAGCTTTATCATTCCCTGCCTCATTCTATATTTTACTGTTCCAAGTGGAATATCCAGCTTTGAAGCTATCTGCGACTGACTTAACCCCTGGAAATAGGCAACCTGCAACACTTTTTGCTCTTTATCACTAAGTTTTTGTAATGCCTTACGGACGACTGATGCTCGTTCTTCCATCTCTAAATCCTCATAAGGATTGTTTTTATTACTCTCAGGGGTCAGTGTAAAATCACTTATGGTATGGTCCTCTTTTTTCGAGTTTTTATAGGCACGAGAGCGTGTTCGGTCGATGGCCTTATTGCGGGCCATGGTTACCAAAAAACTGTACACTTTTCCACGACTCGCATCAAACTGTTCCGCCTTTTCCCATAACTGGGTAAACACTTCCTGCAGGCAATCCTCAGCTTCTTCTCGATTTTTAAGGATTGATGCGATCATACTAAACAAAATTCTATTGTACTTACGATATAATAAGCGCAACGCGTCTTTATCTCCGTTCTGTAAACGGTTCATCCATTGCCGCTCCTCTTCTTCAGATTGAACGGCAAAGCCTAAAATATATAGTATCCAAAATAATAACACGTGCTATAAATATATACGAAGTTAAATCCCAATCAGATGGAATTTATTTCAATAAAACCTTCATAGAAAGAGTTGTTTTCAACTTCTAAGGGTAATCAATTTTGAAGGATTTATAAAAAGGAATCATTGATTTATTGACGTAAGGTCAACATTTCCTTCCCCTTCTTAATTTTTTGCAATTCGAGACCATCCAATCTGCATTTATCTTCGTAGTTAATAATGAATACCCACATAACCTTCTATGATACTACGACCATCGTGAACCCAAAAAATTATTAGCACTTATGAATAAGCTTACCATTTCTACCTTCGTATTGCTTCTTTTGTTTTTAGCTGCTAATACCTTACATGCCCAATCTTATATAGCCAAAAATGGCAAAGCTGAATTTCTATCAAATGCACCAATGCTTGAATTCAAGGGGACCAGTAATCATTTAGCAGGCCTCATTGATCTGGACCAAAATCTGGTTGACTTTTACTTGGATCTGACGACTCTTGATACTGGTATTGAGCTTCGCAATCAGCATATGCGAAACCGCTACCTCGAAACAGATGAATACCCCTATGCAGAATTTACCGGACAACTTATCTCCTCATTTGATCCTGATTCTTTTACTACACAACAAGTTACAGCACAAGGCTCATTTTCTATACACGGCACTGAACGTGAAATCACCATCTCTGGCACGGTAACCCCCACCAAAAAGGGAATACAGCTTGATGCCAGCTGGTCGATACTACTTGCAGACTATAATATAGAACGCCCCAGTATTGTCTTCTATAAACTTGCAAATGAACAACAAATTGACATCTCAATTTTACTAAAACCTAAGACCAACTAAATTATGAATAAACAGCTATGGTATACAATAGTATTCGCTCTATGTTTATTGATCCCCGTGCAAGTATATGCTCAGCTCGAGCGTGAAAGGGCCAATCCAGAACGTGATGTAGAACTCACCTTCATGGCTCCCCGGAACATCAATCTTTATACTGTCGAAACCCTTGGAAAAACAGAACTCCACTACTCTATTATGCATACTTTTGGAGAAGTACGAAGCGGTATTCAAAATCTTTATGGAATAGACCGAGAGGCTAATGTTCGGTTTAGTTTTGAGTACGGACTCACTGATCACCTCTCCATAGGTTTTGGTCGATCAAGTTTGGATAAAATATACGATTTCACCAGCCGTATTAACTTATTTCGGCAAAATACGACTAATAGCGTTCCTGTGTCCATGTCATTAATCCCCACATTGGGAATTAACACCACAGAATTTGGATTCCTTGATACCCCTTATTCATTTATTGAACGATTTAGCTACGGGCTGTCTTTACCTATAGCCCGAAAATTTAACGACCAACTCAGTTTGCAACTAAGTCCCATGCTGGTACATTTTAATCGGGTCGGAAATGAACTAAGCATCGCTAATCCTCAAAACAATAACTACTATTCATTAACCTTAGCAGGCCGATATAAAGTCACCCCGTATACAGCCCTTTCCTTCCAATTCATTCCTCCTATAAATGACAAACGCAATCCCAATATTGCAGTGGGTATTGATATTGAAACGGGCGGACATGTTTTTCAGATGTTTTTTAGCACATCCAGAGCACTAAATGATCAATATCTTCTTGCTGGAGATAACGGAAATTTCTTTAAACGTGAATTTCGCTTTGGTTTTAATATTAACCGATTGTTCAAACTCTGACATTTGTACACGAAAGTGGAAAGGCATTCAAAATATTACCCTATGAGGCATCTCTCTAATATTTAGCCCAAAATAAGTCCAGCTAATATAGGAAGGACAACACCATTTTCGCTCTGCCCCTCTAACAAAAAAATCGTTAATTTTTCTTGCTATATAGAATTAATCTAAATAGTTTCAGCCCTACTATTTAGAAATAGTCAAAATAAGCATTAATGCATTGGGGAGCAACTTTTAACAACCCAAAATACAGACATTTCTTTTAGCTAACGAACCGAAAGTCTAATATTTAGAACACATCTGTAGGAAAATTTATGAAGTACCAAGAACATATTAATCAGCTTCTATTAACGATGCTCTTCTGTTTTAGCTTGACTGCTTCAGCTTTTGCACAGTCAGCTGTTATTGAAGGCCAAGTTACCAACACCGAATCAAAACCAATTGCTGATATCAATGTTGCCCTTCAGGGTACGCAGTTTGGCTCTGCCAGTAATGCCCAGGGCTATTACTCCATTACTGATATTCCTGCCGGCGATTATACATTGGTGGTCTCGGCAGTGGGATATGCCAACCAACGAAGATCTATCTCCGTTGAAAGTGGTGAAGAACTGTCTATCAATATTACCCTTTCTGATGCCAATGAGTCGCTCCAGGAAATCACCGTTGAAGGAGCTCAAATCAACAAATTTGGTACTGAATTCAGTGAATATGTCGCCAAGCTTCCTGTTCAGGATTTAGAAAACCCACAGGTTTATAATACCATCAATACTGAACTTATTGAAGATCAGGTTATTACTGACTTTGAAGACGTTCTTAATAATGCTCCCGGTGTATTCAAGCTTTGGGAATCTACAGGTCGCGGCGGTGATGGAGCTGGCTATTATACCATGCGCGGGTTTACGATACAACCAAACATGTTAAATGGTCTTCCTTCATTGACAAATGGCTCACTTGATCCCGCAAATGTAGAGCGTGTCGAGCTTATCAAAGGTCCCTCTGCTACACTCTTTGGAAGTAGCGTTACTTCTTATGGTGGACTCATAAATGTAGTCACAAAGAAACCTTCGGATAATTTTGGTGGTGATATTTCATACCGTACAGGCAGCTTTGGTCTTAACCGTGTTACCGCTGATGTTAATACGCCCATTAGCACTGAAAAAGACGTAGCACTTCGCATAAATGCCGCCTACCACAAAAGTAATAGTTTCCAGGATGCTGGATTCAATGAGTCTTATTTTCTTGCTCCTTCCCTTTCCTACCAGGTTAATGAAGATCTCTCATTCCTGATCAATACTGAGCTTTATCATTCTGAGGGAACAAATCAAACGATGTTGTTTCTGAACCGTAGTGCACCATTGGAAGACAACAACATTTCGGAACTTAATTACGATAATGAGAACTCGTACACCACAAATGATTTAACCATCAGCAATCCTGTATTTCGCCTACAGGGAGAAATGAACTATCAAATTTCTGACAATTGGAGTTCTCAAACCGTTCTGTCACGTAGCTCAGCACAGTCAGATGGCTATTATAGCTACATATCTACAATCGGAATTCCCGGCAATAACTATGCACGCTATATCAGCGATCAAAACTCCACAACTATTGGTACCAATATCCAACAGAACTTTAACGGAGATTTTGAACTTGGTGGACTCCGAAACCGCGTAGTTGTTGGGCTCGATTTCTTGCAAGAAAACCTGATCGGTAACAATACAGGATATATCGGTTACGATATGTTTAATCTGGACAACGACAATTCCGTACCCGGCATCTCAAAAGCTAAAGTGGACACTATGTTGGCCAGTGCCGGAGTTTCAAAAAGCCGTACGGAGCAACAAGTATATTCCGCTTATGTTTCAGATGTGGTAGATGTATTGCCTCAGCTTTCGGTAATGGCCAGCGTTCGCCTCGATCACTTTGTAAACAACGGCAGCCTCGAAACCGAAGCTGATGACTACGAGCAAACGACCCTCTCTCCCAAATTTGGATTAGTCTTAAAACCAATTGAAGATAAAGTATCTATTTTTGCCAACTATATGAATAGCTTCAACAACGTCGCTCCTGTCACCCAGGGTGATGGTTCGGTAGAAAGCTTTTCTCCAGAACAGGCCAACCAATGGGAAGTGGGGGTTAAATCAAGCCTATTCAATGATCGCCTGACCGCCACAGCAAGTTATTACGATATTACAGTCTCCGATATTGTTCGCTCGGATCCCAACCGTGCCCAATATTCTATTCAAGATGGCGAACAGTACAGCCGCGGTTTTG
Organism: Fodinibius sp. Rm-B-1B1-1; assembly: GCF_038594945.1. Classification (NCBI taxonomy): domain Bacteria; kingdom Pseudomonadati; phylum Balneolota; class Balneolia; order Balneolales; family Balneolaceae; genus Fodinibius; species Fodinibius alkaliphilus. The sequence goes on along the minus strand of NZ_JBCFYD010000001.1, from coordinate 1,591,878 downwards.
AATTAACGGTAAATGCTTCACCGGTAAACGGCTTAAATATTACAGGCGGATACAGCCATAACGAGAGTAAGATTACACGTACCAGCACCGCAAGCCTCCAAGATCGTCGTCCCGAAGAGGCCGGTCCCTCAGATCTATTGAACGGCTGGATTAGCTACCGATTTACTTCCGGGTCACTCAGAGGATTTGGACTCGGATTCGGCGGTAATTATGCAAGCGATAACTATGTCATCAATCGCTCAAACACCGGACAATTCACCATTCCTTCGTACACCGTTCTTAACGGATCTATATTTTATGATGCAAAGACCTATCGCCTTAACCTGAAGTTCAACAACTTCACCGATGAGGAATACTACAAAGGATGGTCTACGGTAAATCCCCAGAGTCCTCGTAATATCACTGCCGGATTCACCTACAAATTCTAACTCCATAACAAAGCCCCTCATTTGAGAGGGGCTTCTTATTTCATTTTATCATGAAAAAATTAACGATACTATTTCTCCTTGTATTTGGTATTATCAACCAGCTATCAGCCCATAATCTCTGGCTGGAAACCGACGCAACGGGCACTATTGGAAAAACGCAGCAAGTACATGTCTACTATGGAGAATACACCTACAATTATTATGAAAAGGTGGACGAAAATTTTAAGGATGTTGACGATTTTGACCTTTGGCTTGTTGCCCCCAATGGCGACAAAACAAAACTTGAACCCGTAGCAGGTAATCAACGTTACACGGCCGAATTTACCCCAGACCAAAATGGGAGCTATACTATCATTCTCGAAAGTACACGCAATAATGTTGTTGACTGGCGGGAATATGATCTCGGCATTTTGAAACCTAATTTTTATGCCTCTACCTCGATCGCTATAGGAAATCCTGGTAAAACAGAAGCTACTATTTCCAACCAGCCTAAACTTTTTATAAAAGATAACAGTTCTGGCGGATATCAAGCTGAAAACCAAGTCAATCTTACCGTTCTATTCAACGGCAAACCTGTTGCTAAACAAGAAGTAATCGTTACCATTGCCGATCAATGGACCAAGACGGTTACTACAAATGAAAACGGAAAAACTACATTCAACTTGCCTTGGAGTGGCCAATATGTCTTGGAAGTTATTTATACCGAGGAACAATCTGGATCATTCCAAGGAACCGACTTCGAGGCTATACGTCATACAGCTACTTACACTATACAAGCTAATAAATAGATCTAAATAACCTACGATGGATTTCAAAGGGATTGTCTTATTTCTTCACCGTTGGCTCGGTCTCATCACGGGACTGGTGGTACTCATCTTAAGTATTACCGGCTGTCTTTATGTATTTCACCAAGAAATTTCCGACTGGGTGCGGCACGACACCTTTTTTGCGGATCAAGTGCCCGAAACCCAGCAACATTTACCCATCGAAGAACTCCAATCCAAAGCAGCCGATGCACTTGGTGTCGAACAGCTTTCCTACGGGATAACAACCTACAAGAATCCCCAAAAAAACTGGTCGGCCATGTACTATGAAGCCGGTGCCGACTCTTGGTTCTACTTTGGGAGCATGAAATCTTACAAAACGGCGTATATCAATCCCTATAATGGCAAAATAGAAGGTATTGTCAACGAGAAGACCGATTTCTTTCAGATCATTAAAGGTATTCATTGGAGTCTGCTTTTAGCTACCCCTATTGGTCAACCTATCGTAGTTTGGAGTACGGTAGTTTTTATCATTTTGCTCATTAGCGGGATGATTCTTTGGTGGCCTAAAAAATGGAATAAGGCCGGCAAGCAAAAAAGCTTTAAAATAAAATGGGGCTCAACATGGCGACGTGTCAACTATGATCTACATAATGTATTGGGGTTTTATTTCCTAATGCTTTCGCTCATTATTGCTTTTACCGGGCTTTACTGGTATTTCCCTTTTGCCAAAAAAAGTATGCACTTTTTAGGGACCGGTGAATATGCATTACCTGCGGGTCCTGGAGAAAAAGTGGTATCTACTATTCCAGATACTAAAACCACTGATAATCCCATGGATAAAGCATACAACAATGCCTGGAATCAATACCCCAAAGCCAACAGTATTGCCCTTGTTGCTCCAGCAGATTCTCAGGCTACGATTAGCGCTACGGTACGTCCCGATGGGGAAACGTATTACGGACGAAGTTATCTCGAATTTGACCAATATACAGGCGAACTGCTTGCAGCAGATCGGTATAAAGATAAAAACGCCGGCGAAAAGTTGGTGGCCATGAATTACGACATCCACATCGGGGCCATTGGCGGATTGCCTGGTAAAATTATTGCTTTTTTTGCCAGCTTAATTTGTGCCAGTCTGCCCGTTACAGGATTTATCATCTGGTGGGATCGCAAAAAACGCCAGTGGGCTCGGGAAGAGCGCTTAGCCAAACGAAGAAAAAAATCAGACGCTCCCAAAGAACGAATACCTGCATGACATATGGAGAAAACAAATACAATCTTAAGTCAGAGAGAAAACTTGAGTGTTGAACAATGCCATTGCTGTGATAACATAATCCTTCATTATCAAAACTTGTTACTAAAGTTTAGTCCCAAAAGCTTTAAAGAGTTTACTAATACTCTTTTGGACGTGAATTTCAATAAACGATCGATATCCTTTGGCAACGGTACAGAAAAGATGATCATCAATACACAGTTAAAAGAAGTACAAATGTGCTTTACAAAAACTGAATACCATACTATTTGTCACGCTTTAAAAGAAGCCTCTGTAATGCTGGAGGTTAATGATATCTTGAATAACTAACGTTTAACGGGCAGTGCTGTAAATGGGGATATCAAAGAAAGATTTACTGGGCATTCATAAATGGCTCGGTCTCATTGCCGGGCTTTTTATATTGGTGATGGCTTTCTCTGGCTCACTTCTTGTATTTGATGATGAGATTGAACATTACCTTCAAAGAGATGTTATTTACTTAGATAACAGCCAGGATTCTGTCAATATTGATGCAGCTTATCATGCTGTACAAGAAAAGTATCCAAACTGGGGCGTGCGAATTTCACATATTCCTGATACACCAAATCGGGCTATCGAAGCTCAAGTACGAAGGCCTGATTTAGGAAGACGTATTCTATATATACATCCCACAGAAGCAACAATTTTGCGTGACCTGCACGGCAACGAAACCTTTTCCTACTGGCTGTTAAACCTTCACTATAAACTTCATGCAGGATTTTGGGGAGAAGTATTACTCTTTTTCGCAGGCCTTTGTTTTATCGGCTCGCTCATCACAGGATTTTGGTTCTACCGAAAATCTATTTGGCGGGTACTTACCTTCAAAATACGTCCCCGTTTTCGAAACCTTCACAGCGGTTCATCCGAGCTTCATCGGTGTGTGGGCGTATGGGTTTTATTAATGAATTTGTTAATGGCCCTAACTGGCATTCTACTATCTCTGATTGTAGTTGGGACAAATGTATATCAGCTCGCGAAAGGTGAACAAAAACCTATTCCCGATCCTCCCTCCGTTACTGTTTCACTCGATAACCTTATCGATAAATCAACAACTGACCTTGCAGGTTTTACCCCCACCTACATCGAAATGCCACCTACTGCGAAAGAGTCCATCACCATCTTTGGAGGTATGGATACCGACTGGCCAATCCATTACGAATTCTCCAATCATATTGAATACAATCCCCAAACAGGTGAGGAAACCGAACGTTTCTTAATTCGAGAAAAACATTGGAGCTATCATATTTTAAGCGTTGCGTATCCTCTCCATTTCGGAAACTGGGGTGGCGTACTAACTAAACTAATTTATTGCGTAGCCGGATTAGCCCCTCCCATCCTATCTATCACAGGCTTTATTATTTGGCGACGACGTAGAACGCAGCGGATACAAGTAGCTGAAAATAACTTCAGTTCTAATCCTATCCGATCGAAATAACCTCCAGCCCTTCTTTCCCATCCGTTCCAAATAGGGACAGCTCCTTTCAGCAAATAAATTACACTACCCTCCTTGCTATTTAGATCCATTCTAAATAGATTCATTCATTATTTAAAATCATTATAAATAAAATAGCCTGATTATTGTATGCTTGGTTTAATGATGAGAGCTCTGCTATTCACGGCCTCTGTTTTTCTTTTAACCCAAACTGGTCTCGCACAAAACAGTCAAATTAAAGGACGGATTGTTAACAGCAACAATGATCCGGTAACTGATGCATACGTGATCTTAGGAAATAATAACCAGATAGACATCACTGATAAAAATGGGAGATTCTTTTTGTCTGATCTGATGGCCGGCACTCATTCCATCACAATCAGTAAAATAGGGTATCAGACAACCGAGAAACAGGTAGAGGTAAAACATAATGCTACAAAAGAACTACAGATTATGCTTCATACCCGTCGTTACCAGGCGCCCAGTGTTGTAGTCACTGCAACCCGTACTCGAAAAGATATTGAGGAAGTGCCCACCCCAGTTACGGTTATTAAGAAGGATGAAATAAGAAATTCTGGCAATACACGACTCAGTGATGTTCTTGCCGAACAAACCGGCCTCGTATTAACCTCCGACCACGGTACCGGGGTTCAAGTGCAGGGATTTGATCCTGAATATACACTCATCATGATTGATGGTCAGCCGATGATCGGAAGAACAGCTGGTACGCTTGACCTCTCTCGCATAAGTGTGGGGAATATAAAGCAAGTTGAAATGATGAAGGGACCTTCTTCTGCATTATGGGGTAGTGATGCCATGGCAGGGGTTATCAATATCATCACAGAAAAAGGGAATCGGCCTTTCGAGATGGATGTCACTTCGCGCTACGGTACAAACCAGACTTTCGATATCGGTACTAACATTTCATCGAACAGTAGTAACTGGCAAAATGATATTTCATTTAATCGCAACAGCTCTGCCGGCTATAGCCTCGTACCCGGATCTATTTCGCAAACTGTGCCCGATTATGAAAATTATACCGGCACCTATCGTACTGAGCTCGCTATCAGCGATCGAATTCAAACAGCCTTACATGCGCGGTATTATCATGAAACCCAGCAAAGCACGGACTTTATTGGTTCGCAAGATAATCCCACCTTGCTAAATGATAAGGCCATCCAGGAAGACTACAGCTTGACACCATCCTTCCACTTTAACGTGAACGCAAAACTAAATATTGATACAGAATATCACTACAGTGGCTACCGAACCGAGCGTGAATTTGTATATCAAGAAAATGATCAACTTTATCAGCGCGATACCTTTAAACAAACCTATCAAAAAGCTGAAATCCGTGGGAATTATTCATGGGATGCAAACCATATTTCAACTTTTGGAACCGGCTTAAATTGGGAACAACTGAGGGCAGAACGATATAAAGGCAATCCCGACTTTCAAAACATCTTCATTTTTGGACAGCACGAATGGCTTCCATCCAATAAGATGGATCTCATTGCCGGGTTCCGATACGATGCTCACAGTGAATATACTAATCAGTTTAGCCCCAAGTTTTCGGCCCGATATGAGCTTTTCGATTGGTTTCAGCTTCGCGGTTCGGTTGGCCGTGGGTTTAAAGCGCCCGACTTTAGACAGCTCTTCCTAAACTTTTCTAACCCCACGGTAGGTTATACGGTATTAGGTTCGAGTACGGTTAAAGAGGAACTTACCCAGTTAGATAAGGAAGGAAAGATTGACCGCATTCTACTTCCCCTGGACAACCTTAGCGAGATTACTGCCGAGCGATCCTGGGCATATAACGTGGGCTTCGATCTTTACCCTCTGCCTGATCTACAGCTGCGCATCAATGCATTCAGAAATAATGTGGATGATCTTATTGAAACAGCCCCCATTGCTGAAAAAACAAATGGACAATCGGTATATAGCTACTTTAATCTCGAACAAATTTATACTCAGGGTATCGAGACACAAATACGCTGGAATCCCATTTCTGGACTAAATGCATCACTGGGATATCAGCTTTTAGATGCTCGACGCCAAATCCAGCAAACCCAAACCGTTCAGGATGAAAATGGGAACCCTATCCAAAAAGAGATTAGCAAGTATGAGCCTATGTTCAATCGGTCTAAACATTCAGCAAATATAAAGCTGTTTTACCATTACAAACCTTGGGATATCGAGACTAACATTCGTGGTCGGTGGCATGGTCGGTATGGTCGGTTTGATGCTAACGGCAACGGATTTGTGGATTCCGGCGAATATGAAGAGGGATATACGCTGTGGAATTCCGCTGTTGCAAAAACATTCGCCGACAAGTATAAGATTCAGTTTGGCATCGATAACATCTTCGACTTTACCCGACCACAACAGCTTTCGTACCTGCCCGGACGCATTTATTACGCACAGATTTCACTCCAACTATACTAACACTAAACCAAAAGCGATACTATGTACACACTTAACGACAAACCACTATTCGTAATCACACTTATTGCAAGTAGCCTATTACTATTTTCTGCCTGTAGCGACGACTCCACGGGCCCTGATGTTCCGGAATCACAACTTGAGCTGCACACTGCCGAAGATGTTCCGGCTAATCCCAATGCAGAACGTGGTGCACCTGCTAATTATACATTCTATGACCTTCAAAATGGTGAGGTCGTTGCTGATGAAGATTCCGCGTCAAGTGAATGGGACTTGGCATTCTCAAGTACTACTGTATTAACCAACAGCGGAGTAAGTGGACCTGGTAACGGTGGTGCAGTTATTCTTGATATCCCCTTTGATGAGGTTACCATTGCCCCTTCTGAAGGATATAACACAGATACGGAAGATTCTCTTGCTATTCCTACTGGTGATGAAAACGGTTGGTACAACTATACGGGAATGGAACAAACACCCAATCATGCAGTTCTCCCCATTGAAGATAAAACTATTGTTGTACGCACCGGTGACGGCGATCATTATGCAAAAATCCGCATCTTAAGCTACTACAAGGGCAATCCAGATATTTCGAGCGACCAACAGTATCCTCCAGAAGATGATCGTTACTACACCTTTGAATATGCCATCCAAATGAATGGTACCCGAGAATTAAACTAAAACGTTTCTTACTTGAAGTCACCTATTACCTTAGCAAATGACTTTCGGAAAATTTTATCACTAACATCAATCGAACGATTTAAAATAACTTTACACACATGAAATTATCACCTCGAAAAATAGCTGGCGTTTTAGCAATTTTTATTATCACTTTTTGCTATTCCCAATCTCACGCCCAAGATACCGGGATACTTATCATGGCGCACGGCGGTGGTGAGGAATGGAATCAACATGTTAAAGATGCCGCTGACCCATTAGAAGAGACCTATCCCGTAGAATTTGCCTGGGGAATGGCCAACTATGTCACCCTCCAAAATGCTATTCAGCAGTTGGAACAACAGGGCGTATCGCACATCGTAGCCATACCACTTTTTATCTCCAGTTATAGTCCAATTATCAGGCAAAATGAATATCTCTTTGGGATGCGTGATTCCCTGGCCGACCGCGCTATGCCCCTGATGCATCACACCGAGGAATATGTAGAAATGACTGAAGCCAAGATTGATTCTTCGGATTACATGCATGGCATGCTGATGCCTCCAAACCTTCCACAACTTGATATTAATACCGAAATTACCATGACTTCGGCTCTGGATAATCACGACATTGTGGCCAAAATTTTATATGATCGTGTTAGCACGCTAAGCGAAAATCCCGCTAATGAAACAGTAGTTATTGCTGCCCACGGTCCCAGCAGAGAGAGTGATAATAAAATGTGGCTCCAAAACATGGAATCACTTTCACAAAAAGTTCAGACAATACAACAAAACAAGGGCAAAGAGTTTAAACAGATCTTTTCCTTAACCGTCCGGGATGATGCAAGAGAGGTTATTCATGACCAAGCAAAGGAAAACTTCCGAGCCATTGTTCGTCAGTCGAGCCAATTCGGCGACGTAATTGTAGTTCCACTTTTTCTTTCATCCAGCGGACGTGAAGATGCCGTCGCTGAACGTTTATCCGGACTCGATTTTAAATGGAGTGGACGAACGTTACTTCCCGATGAGAAAATCAGTGCATTTCTGATCAATTCTGTAGAAAATGCTCTATCTGACACTTCCTCAGCAATGAGATAGTGTACTTAACAGCCCACAAGAAAAGCCTGACTGATCCAATTCAGTCGGGCTTTTTTATTGCTGTAGATCTTGAGAGATACTCCAACACCTAAATGAATTTAGCCTTGGCTAAATATTTATTATGTCTTATATTATTTTTAGTTAAGGCTAAAAAATATTTTCACCCAATGAAATTCCTCGGTCAGTGCTTACTCATTCTAATATTAACTCCTCTGCTATCCCTTGCACAATCATCTTCGGGTACCATCAAAGGACAGGTCATCAGTAAAGGCGAGCCTGTTGCCGGTGCTAATGTTACCATTGCTGATATACAAAAAGGTTCTCCAACAGATGAGATGGGATCATTTATCATCAAGGATATTTCGGTTGGTACATATGACTTAACCATTTCTGCCGTTGGCTTTTGGCCCCATTTACAAAAAATATCCATCAAAAATAACGAGACTGTTACCGTACAAATAAACCTTAAACCTAAAACAGAAGAACTGGGCCAAGTAGTCGTTACGGGATCTATGCGTGAGACCTTCGTTAAAGAAAGCCCCGTAAAAGTTCAGGTTCTCAGCAATGAGCATCTTCAAAAAACAGGGGCTGCCAATCTTATGGAATCGGTCAACTTTTTGAATGGGCTCTACCAAGAAGTTAGCTGCGGGGTATGTGGTACCAATAGCGTACGTATCAATGGTATGGATGGACCTTATACCGCCATCCTGATAGATGGTATGCCCATAATGGGTTCACTGGCTTCTGTATATGGTCTTAATGGAATTAATACCAGTAGCATCCGTAATATTGAAATTATCAAAGGTCCCAATTCTACACTTTATGGATCTGAAGCCATGGGAGGAGTCATCAATGTAATTACAAAAAATCCTGCTACAGCAGCTCCTTTAGAAATAGACGGTTCTTTTTCTACCCATGAAGAAGCCAGTCTTTCCCTAACCGGATCGCAAAAACTGGGAAAAACCCAAACACTACTGGGAATCGATGGTCTTTATTTTGATAAATTCCTCGACCATAATGATGACGGTTTTGCTGATATCACAAAGCGGAAAAAGCTTTCTATTTTCAACAAGTGGAGTTTTGAAAGATCAGAGGCACGGCAGTTTAACCTGGCATTCAAACTTTATCTTGAAGACCGGCTGGGAGGTACCAAGAAATATTCTCATGATCAACGCGGCAGTAATCAAATATATGGAGAATCAATTAATACGCACCGGTTCGAGATGTTAGGCACCTACGATTTGCCCATTTCATCACAAGATATCCGCGCCGAATTTTCGTACAGTTACCACAGTCAAAACAGTTATTACGGGACCTATCATTACACTGCCGACCAGCAAATTTATTTTACAAACGTAATATGGGATAAGCGCTTTACCCCCTGGCGTCAATTACTGGTAGGAGCCACTTCCCGAGTTGATGCTCTCAACCAAACCTTTGACGATATACGCCTCGACGAAGGTTCACGAGATATACGATTTATCCCAGGTGTTTTTAGCCAATATGAACATACCTTTAACGAACACATAAAAGCGCTGGGCGGCTTACGAATTGACCATTATAAGCAACACGGCTTTATTTTTTCGCCTCGCGCCAATGCCAAATTTGACCTTTCTGACCATACGACCCTTCGACTCAATGGAGGCACGGGCTTTCGGGTTGTAAATCTTTTTACCGAAGAACACGAGGCCTTAACAGGTTCACGTCGTGTCGTTATTGAAGAAGAGCTAAACCCCGAACGATCGGTCAACGGAACTATAAATTTGAACCAAATTATCGATATTGGCACCAGTGTGCTTAATATTGATTTGGATCTGTTTTACTCCCATTTTAGTAATCAGATTATTCCCGACTATTCGCAGGCTAATGAAATCAGGTATAAAAATTTAGAGGGATACTCTGTTTCACGCGGCATTTCTGTAAGTGCTGCCCATAACTTTCCGTCGCCACTGCAGTATTCCATAGGATTTACCTATCAAGATGTCTTTGAATCTAATCATGGTATTCAATCAGCCATTCATTTTGCCCCAAAGTGGTCTGGTGTTTTTACCGCTACATATACCATCCCCAAAACAAACATTAGCATAAACTATTCGGGACGTGGGGTTGGAAATATGAAGCTGCCGGAATATGATGGCTATATCAACGAATCTCCTGTATTTTCTGAACATAACCTTAAACTAAGCCGCCCGTTCGGATCATTTATTACCGGCTATATCACTGCCAAAAATATCGGGAATTATACGCAACCCAACCCTATTATTGCAGCTGATCGTCCTTTTAGCGATGACTTTGCCACTGACCATGTATACGGCCCCATACAAACACGTCGCTTTTTAGTGGGAGTTCAGATTAGCCTTGAGTAGAATAAATTATAACTCGGCCACAAATATATTTTTAGCTACATCGTTGCCAACGACCTGCTCATCATTCTCAACCAATAAAGTGATAGGTCCCTCAAACGGCGCTTTTTCTTTAATCGTAACTTTTATGCCCGGCAGTAATCCAATTTTTTCGAGGTAGCGTAACAGTTCCGGATCCTGATCCTTGACCCGGCTTACCATGTATTGCTGATCGGGTTGTCCGTCCACAAGAGGCTGACCTTCAATTTCGGGCATCAGTCCATCTTTTGTGGGGATGGGATCACCGTGTGGATCATGGGTAGGATCGTCAAGTAGTTGGGCTATTTTATCTTCAAATTGCTCTGAAATATGGTGCTCAAGCTTTTCAGCCTCATCATGCACCTCATCCCAAGAATAACCCATAACCTCCAACAGATAAAGCTCCAAAAGTCGGTGATGACGTATAATCTCAAGAGCAATCTTTTGACCTGATTCCGTAAGCCGTGCCCCTTTATAAGACTGATAGTCTACCAATCCCATTTGATCAAGCCGTTTAACCATATTCGTGGCCGAAGCCGAAGAAACTTCCAACGATTTAGCAATCTTGGTCGTTGAAGCCCCCGTTTCCTCAGTTTGAAGGGTATAAATTGCTTTTAAATAATCTTCAACTGCTTGACTTAATACCATACCTTATCTAATGCCATATTAATAATTTTAGGGGCTAAATATAGCATATATCCCAATTCTATAACACCTTACTTATAGTCTAAATCTCCACATCATGCTTTTTTAGATACGTCTTGAACGACTCTTTACCCGTCAAATCCATACCTACAAAGGCAACTAACTTATCAAATATCTCAGCAGGTAAAAATCCTGGTTGACCACCGATAATACTACCTCCAGAATCTAAAAAGATAAAAGTAGGCGTTGAACTTACTCTGAACTGTCTTGCCAATTGTTTTTCTGTCATCAAGTCATTATTGAAAGTGATCTTTCGATCAGATTCAATATCTAACTTCACAGAATAAAAATACTTCTCCAGACTGTCCTGCACTGCCTTCTCTGGAAATACCTCTTTGTACATTTTTTTGCAATACCCACACCACTCAGCTTCTGCAAAAATCATCACTTTTTTTTCATTCTCCTCCGCCAACTCTTGTGCTTCTGTAAGTGACTTCCAATCTATTCCCGACTGAGCCTGCCCCATTATGGTTCCTAAGCAAAAAACACTAATTACTGTTGCAAGTATTTTTACTCTTATATTTTTATACATTCGATAAATTATTTACTGTTTTTGCCATTCAATTTCATAACCATAATCGTCATATCATCATGTTGCTTCGCATCACCAATAAATGAGTGCACATCATGAGCCAGCAAATCTAAAATTTGTTTGGCAGACTTTTTAGCATTTTCGCTAACCATTTTATTAAATCGCTCGCTACCATAAAATTTGTGATGTTCATTTAAAGCTTCCACAATACCATCAGTATAGAGAATCAATAATTCATTATCACTAAGCGACACCGAAACCTCTTCTATATGTTCGTCAAATGAATCTCTGGATAGTCCTATTCCAATACCACTTGGTTTCAGCTCCTCAATACCCAATCCGTTAGATCCTACTTTTAAGATGGGATTATGTCCTGCCCTTGCAAAGGTAAACGTCTGTTTTTGGAGATCTATTATCCCATAAACCAATGAAATGAACGTCCCCCGTTGGGCATTGTCATAAAATAGCCGATTTACTTTTTTGAGGATCTCAGCCGGCGAATCTATCTCTCGGCATAAGCTATGAAGTATACCTTTAATAAAGGTCATATAAAATGCAGCTTGAAAACCCTTGCCACTTACATCCCCAATCGTTATTGCAATACGGTGATCATCTAACCGAATAAAATCATAATAATCGCCCCCTGTTTCGTAAGCCGGCTTACAGATAGCCGCCATATCGAGCCCCTGAAAGTGAGGTTTTCGAGTTGGTAAAAATGACTGCTGAACTTCCCGGGCAATTTGTAATTCCTGCTTAATACGTTCTTCCTGAGCCAGCGCTTCTACATAATCAGGTACATATTCTGATAACGATTGCTGAGTGACCCCCTTGGTCAAGAATAAAATACCCGCTACAATGTTAAAACCCAGAAATCCACAAAGAATTAAAAAGATATAAAGGTCTGGAGAGTCCGGCACAATCCACCCAGTGGATACTTCTATCATCAGCAAAAATACCAAGTGGCTAAAAAAAGTGGTTAACAGATCCCATTTAAGGAAAATGGTTGTCAAAGCAATGCCCATAATTCCAAACACAGCGGCCTCTTGCAATGCCGGACCTACTGCTTGTTCCGTGGGCGATATTAGTAAAATAGCCACAACTATTATCCCACTGGTAACCCATTCATTCTTGAAAAAATCATACGCCTGTGCTCCAATAATCGAAAAAGCAATAAGGACGACCGACAAACTATAAATGCCACTTTGCAAGAGTGAATACAGAGGGGGCCATGCTGCCTCATAAGTCAAAAATGTACGTTCAACATCAAATGAAAGCTCTGGAAACACATACAAGGCTCCCGACCAAATCCCGCAAAGGATAAATGCCAAAACAGTGGACCGAAGGATCATTTCACCAATAGGCTTGTTAAATAGCATGCCCTGCCGCAAGTAGTCATAGCTGTACAATTTTTCAGGCCAATACTGGCGCATCAAAGAATCTCCCACTGCAAATAGGGTGAAAAATATGATAGATGAGAAGGCACCGGCAAAACCCATCTGTAACACCAGACTTAACAAATCCATCGATTGCGAATCTCCAAACAGGGATGTCTCGCGCCATCGCTCTAAAAAGACCATTGCCGGAATTATAAGTCCCGCTAAAATACCAACTACCAATGCGGATTTCGTATCAATTGCACGAGACCTAATCCGAAAGAAAAACAGTACAACAACTGCTAATCCGAATATGAGCACTCCTGCCAGGCGCGACATATCCAACACCCCGGGGAATTCCTCTTCACTTTCAGGATTATTGTAAACCACATCAAGATTTACCAATACCCCTGTAGACAATAACTGAAGATCCACCGTTATGTCCTGATTCATTGACGGCTCAACAGAGGTAAATGACACATCGGCAACAGGTTGCGAATGAACAGTCTCAATCTGGATATTGGACAGTTCTAATCGATTAACATCCCATCCACTATTTATTAAATAATATGTCGCCAAGTTGTTAATATTTGACCGTGTGAACATATGCACCTGCGAGTCATCACCAGATTGGGCAACAGAATCATCCCTAACAATTTCTTGATACCCCCTATCAGTATCAAACCGTAGGACCCGATCCCATGCACTGTCTGGTAATGTTTTCCACAGCTCCAAATTAGCATCCGCATCAAACGCGGCAATAAGTGCTTCCCTATTTACCCTATTTGCAGGGATTTTATTAGTCGGATTTGCAAACTCTATTAGCTTTCCCTCTTCATTGAGCCTAATGATAGTATACTCCTCCCCATCACTAAAATTTGAGGATTGTTGCTCATTAGAATATCGAATCTCCCAATAATAAGGATATATATTATGCTCTTTATCTCTCTTCAACCTTTGAATTACCTGTTGCCTTCCATAATCGGCCTGCAGGCTATCAAATAGCTTCTTATTTGCATTAAAACTAACATTAGCATATTTCGCAGACGAATACCCAAGTGCATTGTATACAGAATCAGCTTGCCCTTTTGCAGTATGTTCACTTAACTCTGTATGTATTGCGCTGCGCGGCTCCTGACTTGAATAACTTAGAAAAAAACCAAACACACATAACAAACCCACGGCTATAAAAATAAAGTCGGAAACGTTAAACGCTTGATTTTTATTTAGTAACGACATGCACCTCAGGTCAACCAATATTATAGTTGTGTTCCTTCACGCACGAATATCCCAAATTGTTTCGTAAATTTCTGCACTAACTTAAATTCAGCATTTAACTCTATGTGTCTGATCGTTTTCTCATACAAACAACATCCTCAATATCCCCTTATTTTTGCTGCCAACAGGGATGAAAATTATGAACGCCCTACCCGATCTGCGGAGTTTTGGGATGAAAACCCCAATATTTTAGCGGGCAAGGATCTAAAAGCCGGGGGTACGTGGATGGGGGTCAACAAAAGCGGAGAGTTTTCGGCCATTACCAATTATCGGGACCCAAATATCAAGAAAGAAGATCCACCAAGCCGGGGACAGTTAGTGCTGGACTTTCTAAAAAATGATGTCCCCCCTTCATCCTATCTTAAAAAACTACAACACCGGGCCGGGCAGTTTATGGGATTTAATTTATTAGCAGGATCTCTTAATGAGCTTGGCTACTACTCCAACCAACAAGACAAAATTCTTTTTCTGGGTGAAGGATTATACGGGCTCAGCAATCACCTTCTTGAAACTCCCTGGCCAAAAGTGCGGCGCGCAAAAGATAAAATGCGGACGATCATTTCAAACAATAACATTGCCCCTGCTCCCCTTTTAGATTTACTGGCTGATGATCGCGAAGCCCCTGACAATGAATTACCAGACACCGGTATCCCAAAAGAGATCGAAAAGAAAGTATCTCCCATCTTCATCAAAAGTGATGGTTACGGGACCCGCTGCTCTACGGTTTTACTGGTTGACCATAATGGCACAGTCACTTTTGCTGAGCGGCGATTTAAAACTGGCACCATGGAAGTAGAAGAAGAGAATCGATACGAGTTTTCTATTATTCAGTAGTTACGCACCTCAATCCAAAGCAATACGTTAACATAGCGCGAGCATCCGCTCGTGCTATTCCTATTACTTCTCACACAATACTTTAAGATATTAATCCAGCGAAGTGCTCGCAGCTTCTTTTCCTTCGGGCGTATATTCTTTGGGATCGGGAGTTTTACCGAACTGGAAAATAATGGCTACAATAACTGCTACACCAGTGGGATAAATTATCCAAGCGGGAACACCAAGCACCATTATGGCAATCAAGCTTAGGATACTGATTCCCCCTACAATCATCGCATATGGAAGCTGAGTATTGACGTGCTCCACATGATCACATTGTGTGGCAATAGAACTGAGAATGGTCGTATCCGAAATAGGAGAACAGTGATCGCCCCACACCGATCCGGCCAGTACAGAGCTCACGCTGGCATAAATAATTTCTGCTGTAATAGTATAATCCAGCCCGGTATTATTGCTGATCTCCCAAGCCAACGGCACCACCAGTGGCATCAAAATACCCATCGTTCCCCAGCTGGAGCCCGTTGCAAAAGCCGTCAGTGCTGAGAGAACAAACACAATAGCCGGTAACCAGTAAGGATTCAACGTTTCTCCGAACACACTCATTAAATAATCGGCGGTACCGAGCTCCACAGTTAGTGCACTCAATGCCCAAGCCAAAACAAGAATTAACAACCCATCAAACATGGTATGCATACCCTCCATCATACCCTCGAGCATGTCTTCAATTTTGAGCAATTTTTGGGAAAGTGTCATAATAATAGCTACCGTAATGGAGAGCAGTGATCCCCAAAGCAATGCTTTGTATGAATCTGCAGTTTCAATAATTGACTGTATAGAATCGCCAGATCCTGTAAGAAACAACCCTGTAATCGTGCCTAATACAAGGGTTGCAATAGGTATTACCGCATTCGCCCAGTGGGATACTTTCTTTGTTTTTTCATCATCCTCAATTTTGTCCTTCCACAAGTTATAGGTATCAAGCTCTGGATTGTGCTTAGCTTTGTAAAGATTGATGCGCGCTTTGAGCATCGTTGAGAAATCGCGTCCCGACCAAGCAATAAGAATCACAAAAAGAATTGTAAAGAAAGCATAAAAATTATAGGGCAGCGAGCTTAGAAAAATACCATAGGCTGATTCATTAAAATTTGGCATCCGCGAAGAGGCATCCGCAATAAAACCAACCATAGCACCAATCCATGTACTGACGAGGGCTACCGTTGCAATGGGAGCCGCAGTCGCATCCACTAAGTATGCAAGCTTAGCACGAGAAATACGAAGTTTATCGGTAAGTGGACGCATGGTGCTACCAACGACCATGGTATTGGCGTAGTCATCGAAAAAGACCACAAAACCCATTAACGCTGTCATCAACTGTCCACGGACTTTCGTACGTATATACTTTGTTACACGTTCAATGACGCCACGCGTACCACCGTTGTCAGTAATAATACCCACCATCCCGCCGATAAGAATAGTAAATATGATGATACTCATGTGACTTTCATCGGCCGTTGCGGGGACGATATATCCATCAAGGGCTGTAAAAAAACTGGTGAATACTCCTCCAAACGAAAGATCGCCTGCTAAAAAAGCACCACACCATATCCCCAGAAACAAGGCAAAAAGCACCTGCCGAAAAATGAGAGCGATCCCGATTGCTACAAGAGGGGGCAAAATACTGAACCAACTACCGCTTTCGATACCTGTATTGACCGCTTCTCCTGCAGCTTGGGTAGCATCGGGTGAAGCGTATCCAAAATTGATTAACAGCAATACTGAAAATAATCCTGCTAAAACAAATAGTGCTTTACGCTTCATAAGTAGGTTTTTAATTAATTTTGGAGTGATCTATACCAAACGCATATTTGATCAATGAAAATACAATCTCTGAGATAATTTGCCAGAAAAAATTCATGGATATCTTTATTAGCACAAGTAGGTGCTTGCTCCATGTTATTTCCTTATAAGAACGCGTACTTCTATATATTATATGATCGAATAAGCGCACATTTCGTAAGAATAAAAAAACCCTGCGGGTTATGTAAAACCTGCAGGGTTTAATAGACTATTTTATTTGATAAAAATTATCCCAACTTTTCGATCGCTGTATTAATGCGACGAACAGTCGTTTCTTTACCAAGTAATTCAATGGTGGGCGTAAGGTCAGGGCCGTAACCCATACCCGATACGGCCACACGAAGCGGCATCATTACTGGACCAAAACCAACATCATATTCTTCAATCACTTCTTTAATTTTATCTTTAAGCGTTTTGGCTTCGAACTCGTCCTCGTCGAGACCTTCAATTTTCTCGATATACGCCTCGAGTAGCTCAGCACTATTATCATTCCACTTTTTGGTCGCCTTATCTTCGTACTCTTCGGGATCCTCAAAGAAAAAGCGTCCCATAGTTACAAAGTCTTCAATCTTGCTCACACGATCTTTCATTAGAGGGATAATCTCCTTCATATACTCTTCATCGGGATCAAGGTCGTGTTCTTTGGCAATCTCCTGAACCCGTGGCCATAACTCATCGGCCGGTTTTTCTCGGAGATAGTGCTCGTTATACCAAATCAACTTTTTGTAATCAAATACTGCCCCGCCCTTACTTACACGATCCAACGAAAATAATTCGCACAGCTCGTCGAGTGAATGTATTTCTGAATCGTCACCGGGACTCCATCCCAGATAGGCCAGAAAGTTCACCAGTGCTTCGGGCTCAAACTTCTGCTCAATATAATCTTTTGTGTTAATAGGAATGCCCTCAGTTTCTGCTTTACGCTTGGAGAGCTTCCCACCGCTGGGCGACATAATAAGCGGTAAGTGCGCCATCTTAGGCGGCTCCCAGCCAAAATATTCGTACATCAGAATGTGTTTAGGCGTACTGCTGAGCCACTCCTCACCGCGAATCACGTGCGAAATCTCCATCAGGTGATCATCCACCACATTCGCTAAATGGTAAGTTGGCATACCGTCCGACTTCAACAGTACCTGGTCATCAAGCCCCTTACTCTCGAAGGATACAAAGCCACGTACTTCATCTTCAAAACGGATGGTTTCACGTCGCGGGACTTTGAGTCGAATTACATACTCTTCTCCTTCTTCCAGCTTGCGCTCTACTTCCTCTTCGGGCAGCGTCAAGCTATTTTTCATCGACATGCGAGTAATAGCATCGTACTTGGGTGATGGGTTACCCGATTTCTTAAGTCGTTCCCGCATCTGATCAAGTTCCTCGGTGGTATCAAAAGCGTAGTACGCATTGCCCTGTTCCACGAGCTGTTCAGCATACTGCTCATACATATCCTTGCGTTCACTCTGTCGATATGGGCCTACATCACCCGGATTTTCGGGACCTTCATCAACATCCATCCCAACCCACTTCAACGATTCTTTAATATCATCTTCGGCGCCCTCTACATAGCGGGTCTGATCCGTATCTTCAATACGGAGCACGAAGGTTCCATCATTTCCTTTGGCAAATAAATAATTATACAGGGCCGTTCGCAGTCCACCGATATGCAATAATCCCGTGGGCGAAGGCGCAAAACGTACGCGTACACTACCTTCCATAAAGCTGGCTAATTGGATTAAAATAATTTCTGTTCAATGCGTCGAAAAATAAGGCTTATAGTGCACTTGTGCTAATAGTGATACATGATCCGTAATGCGGTAAGAAGTAATTTTTAATTCTTAATTTTTAATTCTTAATTCGACATGATAGATCTAAATTCACTCGATCCGTTTTTTACTCTATGAAAATTGCGCTTTTAACACCTCAATTCGCTCCTAATCTTTATGATTTGGCTGCCATGCTGCAGGCCGACCGCGTTATTTTGCAGGATGTAGAACGATGGTCGCGCAAAAGCCGAATTCACCGCGCCCAAATTCGAACACCCGAAGGTACGCAGTGGATTAACATTCCGATCCGTACCAAAGATCGTAAAAAAGCCATTACCGATGTGCGCATGGATCATTCCGAAGACTGGATATCTCCTTTACTACGCACACTGGAATATAACTATCGCAACAGCATTTACTACGATTTTTACGAACCGGAAATCAAAGCCGATTGGAAATCTGCTTATGACTATACCTACCTGATGGAATTTATTCTATACATTCAAAAACGGCTGTTTCGTTTTATGGATATTAATATTGAATATGAGCTGGCCAGTGAGCTTCCGGAATATGATTCTAATCCCAACTTACTGGCTCAAAAGCTGGGCACTGATACCTTATTTCAGGAACACAATAGCCGACATTACCAACGGCAGGCGGAGCAAAAAACAGATCCCGATTTTGAACACCCTAAATATCACCAGCATTTTGAAGGGTTCGAGCCATGGTGCTGCATTTTAGATGTGCTGTTTCAATTTGGGCCGGAAAGCTTTCGAATTACCGATCAACTTGTTGAAAAAGTTGAAGGTTAAATGTTAAAAGTTTACCCTTAAAAACCTTCAACGTTTAACCTTGTAACATTCAACCTTAAGATGGACTGCCAAAAGCATCTTTTTTCTCTTCCAAATGATCACCATTACATTAACTGCTCGTATCTTTCACCATTGTTGAAGTCTGTTGAAGATGCTGGTATCGAGGGAATTAAAAGTAATAACCGTCCTTGGAAAACAAAGCCCAATCACTTTTTTGAAGATAGTGCTACCTTACGATCTCTCTTTGCACAGCTTGTCCATGCCCCCAAAGCTAACGATGTGGCTATTATGCCGGCTGTTTCGTACGGCTTGGCAACGGTAGCCAAAAATATCAATCCCGATAAGGGGAATACTATTATCATTGCCGGTGAGCAATTCCCCAGCAACGTGTACGCATGGCGACGGTTTTGTAAGGAGCACAATTGTCAGATTAAAACAGTTGATGCACCCGGGGAATTTAAGAACCGAGGCCAACGGTGGAATGAGCGTATTATAGATGCCATCGATTCGGATACGCTCTTAGTAGCACTGGGTAATGTACATTGGACCGACGGCACATGGTTTGATCTTAAAACGATTGGAGAAAAAGCTCGAAGTAATAATGCCTATTTTGTAATTGATGGCACGCAATCGGTGGGCGCTTTGCCCATCAACGTGCAAGAAATTCAGGCTGATGCGCTCATCTGTGCGGGGTATAAATGGCTGATGGGTCCCTATGCGATGACGTTGGGGTATTTCGGTCCACGCCTGCAAGATGGTATTCCACTTGAGGAAGGCTGGATTGTTCGCAAAAACAGCGAGGATTTTAGTGGGCTTGTAGATTATGAGGATGGCTACCAACCGGGTGCCCAACGATTTGATGTAGGGGAACGCAGCAACTTTGTGTTGGTACCCATGATGATTGAGGCACTCAAACAGATCCTGAAATGGAAACCTAAAAACATCCAGGCGTATTGCAAGCACCTGACTGCGAACCTGGAGAAAGGTTTACCCGACCACGGATATCAGATTGAGGATTCGGAGTGGAGAGCCGGGCACATGTTTGGCATCCGGCTGCCAACATCTGTATCCCTACAAAAATTACAACAGCAACTCGATGAACATAATATCCACGTTTCGGTACGGGGCTCGGCGGTGCGCATTTCGCCCAATGTGTATAATGACAAAACAGACATTTCTATGCTCTTTGATGTACTTAAAGAAGTAGCCGACAACACATAAATTACTAACAAACTTCAACAACTGTAAAGAGTTTGGAACGGCTTTCCAATACCTTCTTGAGATATAGTACAGTCATCATTTTAGTATTGATGTATATCCTTTAATGTTTTCCCGCTGCGATTGTTTTTACCCCCTTCTATCTCGTTGCCCTTAGGAACAAGGGCAATCAATAACTGGTGGCTCAACTGGAAACCCATTGACAGTTTTAAATCCACAATCCTAATCAAAAAATAAAACCCAACTCCCCGATATTGTAAAAAACATCTCCTTACTTAATTTCACTGCACAAGTTTACTATTCCTGTTCGGTCAGAATCTTTTAATATCTGTCCTTCCCCCCTCATCTCATACTTCCCTTTTCTTTTCCAATTACTTGCGTCCCATTCTGTTATAAAATTCTATCCTCTGTGGGGCTCATATTTTTAATATCGTTTAAGTGCTTTAAACAATCAGCGATAACATAACACTGCGTTATCCTGCTTTCCTTTGATTTAGCACCAGCAAATTCAAGAGTAATGGCTGTCAAGCAAACTCTTAACAGTACATTAAGCTGGGACTATTTAAGTACAGGGTGTGCAAACAGATAAAAATCAACTGAAATAAAACTGCATTTAAAGGTCATGGGGTTCTTAAAAGAATTTTTAGGGGATATGAGAATGAAAAAAATGAATAACAATAATGACAGTAACTGGACCATTGGGAAACGTATTTTCACCCTTGGAGCTATCAGTACCCTCATTACGCTCGTCTTGGGATTAGTCGCAATTTATGCTCTTACAACTATAAACAACCATTCCAACAAGCTTGAACAGGCCTATCTGCCGGAGTGGAAGCTTTCAACTGAATTAAAAGAGCACGTCAGCGAAATTGGATTTACACAACTGCGTTACGAAATTCAATACGATGAGCAACTGTACAATCACATGGTGACCTATTTCGGAAAAATTGACAGCGTCATAAATGAGACAGATAAACTTTCCCAAAACCAGGAACTAACGCAACTGTCGAACAGGATAGGCGAACTTGAAACTAAGGCCGATACCTATCGCAATGCCATTGCCAACTTCCACGAAACTTCGACCCAAAATATTGAGAGCCGAAATCGCTCGCAGCAATCCGCCCAAAAAGCCCTGCAGCTTCTCAAACAATCTCTTGACGAAACATCGGGAGCTGAAGCTCTACAAATTAGTCAAATTCGAAGTACGCTTTTGGATGCCCAACGAATGTTGTGGGTTGATATCGGAACCAATACAACTGAAGGGCTTCAACATGTAGTGCAAAAAATTGAAGAGGCAAAAGGTATGCTCGAAGGATTGGCCGACTCTACCGACGGCAGTTATGATCAAGTATTATCAGAAATTGATAATAATATTGCTGCCACAACAAATTTCATTCAATCAACTAACGAACTTGTTGACCGCAGAGAAGATGCCTTTAATGGGAATCAAGGAATATACTGGGCATCACAAGAAATAAATAAAACAGCCCGAAAAAGTACGGATGAACTTGGTAACTTAACCAGTGCCACTGTCTCTCAATATATCTGGTTCCTTGGAATCGGAGTGGCCCTGGCCGTTATTATCAACTTGGCATTTGGTAGCTGGAGCAGCCATTCAACCACATCCATATTACGAAATCTTATTGATCGACTGAGAGGAGGAGCTCAACAAGTTAACGCATCTTCTGATCAACTTTCCGGGGCCAGCCAAGAGCTTGCCGAAAGTGCCAACCAACAGGCAGCCAGCCTTCAGGAAACCACTTCCTCCCTTGAAGAAATGTCCTCACAAATCAAACAAACGGCCGAAAATTCCAGCGAAGCTGAAACAGCTATGAATCGAGCCAAACCCCTGGTTCAAGACGGAGTTGAAGCAATGGAACGGATGAATGAGGCCATGGAAGAAATCAAAAAATCATCAGAAGAAACATCCAAAATTATTAAAACTATTGATGACATTGCATTCCAAACAAATCTTCTTGCGCTGAACGCCGCGGTAGAAGCTGCCCGAGCGGGCGAAGCAGGTAAGGGATTTGCAGTAGTAGCCGAGGAAGTCCGAAATCTGGCTCAACGAAGTGCAGAGGCCGCTAAAGATACCGAAGAACTTATCCAGCAGTCCCAGGAAAATACCGAACGTGGTAGTGATGTAGCCGATGAGGTCTCTGAAAACCTTGTCAAGATCAAGGATAGTGTTTCGGATGTAAGCACCCTGGTTGTTGAAATTTCAGCGGCATCCAAAGAACAGGCAGCAGGGATCCAACAGATGAACTCCACGATGAACCAAATGGACGAGACCGTCCAACAAAATGCCTCGGCATCTGAGGAATCTGCAAGCTCTGCGGAGGAACTGTCTTCACAGGCAAGTGAACTCAAAGTACTTGTTAATGCACTTACCGAACTTGCCGGTGGCCAAAATGAAACATCCCGGAGATCTACTCCAAAAACACTGGGCCAAAATGGCAACCAGTCTCAACATGCAGTTCCAAATAATAAACCTCATCGACAAAAAGACACTCAAAACGATGCTGAATTAGAGGAATTGATTCCTTTCGGAAGCAATGATGATTTCAGCGATTTTTAAGCCCCATTTTTCAACCTAATATTTCTCAGTTTTCACCATGAAAAAAACATTATTTACTACACTCATTCTCTTTATCACATCTGGAGTTTATGCTCAGCATATCCAAACTCACTATGATTTTGGAAAAGACCGACAGATGCTTACTACTACGCTTGAGATGTTCAAGGCTGATGCTTACGGAAGCTCATTCTTTTTTGTTGATTTTGAATATGGTAGCAAAACATCCAATGTAGATGGCGTTTCCCTTGCATATATGGAAATAGCCCGGGAGCTAAAATTTTGGGACCCTCCGGTTGCCATCCGGGCCGAATATGACGGCGGACTATTTCGGACATCCGAATTCTCTGCTCCTATCAATAGTGCTTACCTGCTCGGGGGAAGTTATACCTTTAGTAACAGTACCTTCTCAAAAATGCTGAATCTTCAAGCAATGTATAAATACATCGAGGACAAGCATGATGCTTCTTTTCAAATTACGGCTGTATGGGCACTACACTTTTTTGACAGGAAACTATCATTCAACGGTTTTGCAGATTTCTGGCGGGAAGATAATGTCGTATTCGATAACAACGGTAACGCATCCAGCACCAACTTTGTATTTCTGACAGAACCGCAACTTTGGTATAACTTTACGAAACATTTCTCAGCGGGTAGTGAAATAGAAATAAGCTCTAACTTTAGCGCCAACAAAGGATTTAAGGTAAATCCCACACTGGGACTAAAATGGTTTTTTTAGGAACTTATTTTCTCCCATGATATCCGGACATTGAATATATTCGGGAAGTACACAATCTTTTCCAATAAAAAAAGCCCCGACAATATGCCGGGGCTTTGTAATTTAATGTGATGATGTATTAGTCATCGGGATTCAAAATATTATCAATCCGAACTTCTACATCCGCCAAGTGCGCGCCTGTTGCACGATCACTTACCCGATTCTTAGTATTTTGCACATCATCCTGCAAGATTTGCAACTGATTGCGAACAATGGGCCGAATATCTGACTGACTTACATTTACATCCGTCCACCCAAGGAAATCCTTAAAGGCATCTGGAATGCTTGGAAGCTCTTCATTCATCAAGTATTCCATGCGCTCGAGATATGCACGCTGTAGATTACGTCGATGTACATCAATAGTGCGATTATTGTCGAGCTCTGACCAAATACCGTTCCGGACATCATCCATCATTTCAAAGGCATCGTATGTATCATCTGATGAACGAGCATCAAACTCGATAAGTCGAGCTATCCGCTGCGGATCAGTAAGATCGTTAAGAACTCGTACCTGTGCACTTCGCATGTCATCAACAACAGTAGATTGGTTTATGCGATCAAGAATATCTTCTTCAAGCAACCAATCGGGCGTCATAAACCCATAGTCGATGAGGAAATCCATGGCACGCTGTTGGGTTTCTTGGGGCACAAAGGTGTATACAGGACCGTCTTGGTTGTAGGTTTTGTGATCTTCGTACACACCACCTACGTTTTTAGTTACGTGTCCCATATAGCGATTCCACTGTGCCACTACATTATTATAAAGCTCTTCCAGCTCAGCAAAGTTGGCGCCGTCGCGGTCGGTCCATTCCACCAAGTTTGATGTTATACGCTTCAAGTTGGCAATTCCAAGTTCACTGGCTTTCATGGCATCATTTCCGAGATCCTCATTTTGTGACCGCGGATCTATTTTGTTACCGGTCTGCTGACCATAAAAATAACGGGGATCATCTGCGCGTTCTCGGGTCCACTCGTTAAGGGTGGCAACTTTATCTTCTTCGCTCATATCTTTAGGGAACCATGTGTATCCCCATTTTACAGCCCACTTGTCATACTCACCTACAGCTGGATGAAAATCTTTCACGCCATCTTCGGGCTGGGCAACGTAATTGAAACGGGCATAATCCATAATGGATGGAGCCGTACCGTGCTCCTCGGTAAATGAAGGAGAACGAAGCGAATCTACCGGATAAGCATAACTTGATCCGTAGTTGTGTGGCAGTCCGATTGTGTGTCCAACTTCGTGGGCCGAAACAAATCGGATGAGTTCACCCATCACTTCATCTTTAAATTGTACCGCTCGGGCATCCGGATTGGCGGCCGCTGTTTGTACAAAGTACCAGTTGCGAAGCAAATTCATTACGTTGTGATACCAACCGATATCGCTCTCCAGAATCTGGCCGGTTCGCGGATCATGTACATGCGGACCATATGCATTCTGAATATCGGAAGCGAAGTATCGAATTACCGAATACCGTACATCTTCGGGACTCCATTCAGGGTTTTCCTCCTCAGAGGGGGGATCTTTAGCAATAATAGCATTTTTAAATCCAGCGGCCTCAAAAGCTTTTTGCCAATCCTCTACTCCCTGCTTCAAATATGGGCGCCATTTTTGGGGCGTAGCAGGATCAATATAGTACACAATAGGATTTTCGGGCTCTACGAGCTCTCCATTCAAATAAGCCTCCTTATCACTGGGCACCAACTTATAACGAGTAACATACTGTACATCGTTGGCCTTGTGACGCTCCGTGCCATAATCTGTTTGCTGAACGCTAAAATATCCTACCCGCTGATCATAAGAACGTGTTTCCCATTCCTCATCAGGTAACAACACCATACTATGGTTAATCTCTAACGAAATGGTACCCGTTGATGAACTTGAAGGCGGATTTGCAGCATCATACGTCATCCAGTTTCGTGCCTCAATATTTTCTGGATAACTATTAATATGCTCAATAAAAGAACGTTCCGTATCTAACCTCCGTACTCTGTATTCTTCTCGCTGATAACTTTGGAGTCCAAGCGAGGGAATATCACTGGCATATAGTTTAGTTACATCGATAACCACCCCGGCCGAGTCCTTTCCGAGGGATTTTACATCAAAAGATGCAATAATAGGCTCAAAGTTTGAGTTTTGAACCGCCTCGTAGACGGGAAGTGAATCGCTGGCTACATTCTCATACGAGACATGTCGCAATAATACCTTGTCGTCTTTCTTTTGCCAACGTACAACTTGCGTGTTTAACTTTTCGCCACCGTAACCAATTTCGTCTTGTGTTTCGGCAATACGCGAAACAAGTAACATCTCCCGACTTAGTAATGAATCCGGAATTTCGTAAAAATAATCCGTATCGATTTTGTGGACGTCAAATAATCCCGAATCCGTTTCCGCTTCACCAGTGATAACTTCACTGTACGGCTTCATTCCGTTATCTGATTTAGCAGATGGCGGGCCATCGCTTTTTGATTGGTCTTGAGCACTTTGAGTACTGGCACATGCCCCTAACAAACCGGCACATAACACCATGATACTCAAACGCTTCAAATCCTTGAAGATAGAATAACTCATAGATGGTTTTTTAGTTTAATATTAGTTAACAAAAATGCTCTCTTAAAGTGAGAGCTGTAGCGAAATGAATCAACTCTAATTATAGATTTAGATGTAAAAAGATATTTTCCCGTGAATTTCACAAACACTTTTAACGTCATAGAATATATTAAAGTAATTCTACCTGTACTGATTAGTCAATTTGCCTAAGCTTTATTACCTTAATTAGCTATACGTAATTAAAGCAATATCATTGGAACACCTACTTTACTTTCTGAAAGATTTAAAACGGGTTGGAGCAGTAGCTCCCAGTTCTAAGTTCTTAGCCAAAGATCTTGTGGCCCAGTTACAGAATAAACTTGCTGATTCGAACTGCGCCCCCTTGAATATTCTTGAAGTTGGTGCTGGTACGGGTTCGCTGACAAAACAAATAGCAAAACAGCTCCGCCCACAGGATTCGTTAGACATCGTTGAGATTCATAAAAAGTTCTATCAAATAATTGGTTCCAAGTATCGCCTCAATAATAATATTCGTATCCATCATGCTGATATCTTAAACTTTCATCCCCAGAAAAAGTACGATTTTATATTTTCAAGCCTTCCCTATGAAAATATGCCCGAAGAAATAACCAAACAGATTTGGGAGAAAAAGCTTAGCCTCTGCTCTTCAGAGGCATATATCAGTTATTTCAAGTATCTGAAATTTCGAAATTTTAAAAGTGATTTTGAGGAAAAGATTGTTAATAGTTTCAAACATGACAAGAAAATTGTCTTTTTAAATATTCCTCCCGCCAAAATTTACACCCTCGAAATCAACCAGGCAGATAACAAGCAGGCTGCGATAAAAAGCTCAAACGTGGCATAATTAAAAGAATCCCAAATTTAGCACGGCCAACAGCAAGCTAAATAAGAACGCCCATCCGAAGTTTTTGATCTTCATCCCCTCAATTAACGCATCTACCAACATCAGCATTAGAGCGTTAATTACAAGTATAAATAAACCAAACGTAATAATTGTAACAGGCAGCGTTAGAAAAACTAATATAGGCTTTACCAAGGTATTTACGATAGCCAAAAGAATGGCGACCCCTACTGCCGTAAAGAAGCTTTTTATTTGCACACCCTTTAAAATATAGCCGATAAGAAAGATCCCAATGCTATTTATTAATAATGACCAAATCATACCTTTGTCTGTTTTGATTAAAGAGAGGTAGGCTATACGAAGAACAGGGACAAAAGTTGGGATCAGTTGTTCTTTTTTAAACTCTCAAGCTTAGAGGCCAGTTCATCAAAAGCTTGATCTGAAAGTTGAACGAGCTCATCTATTTGGTGATCTAAATCTGCTGAAATATCTTCCGATTTGGCCTGTTGCTCAATATCTACAATAATCTCACTTGCGCGATCCATACCCATATATTTAAAATTGGGTTTAACCTTATGTGCAACTTTCGCAAGGGCCGACCAGTTTCTATCCCTGGAGTGTTTTTTGATTTCTTTCAGTGCATTGGGTGCATCTGAAAGAAACGTTTCCGTTACTTCAATTACTATAGATTGATCACCCATAGCAATTTCATTCAAGTAAGAAAGGTCAGAAACGGAATCAGTATCCACAGTGTAACAGCAATAAAATTAGATGATATTTCTATTATAACACTATGCTATTGCCTGCAGTGCAATCTTATATTTCACCCAGTAAACAATACAATGCCCACTAAAACCAAGAGCGTAATTTTTAAAATTAATGCCTTCCAATCTTTCATTATGATATCCCCAAAACTTAAAGTTGTATTTTGTAGGAAAAGCAACTAAGTAATAACAAATACTTGATTTAATATCAAGTTATCAACACCACTTATAATGTACGTATCTGTAATTGCCTTCCTTATTTTGGTTTTCAAGAGATATGAAAAGGCATTTTGTTACAAATTTTTTGAATATTTCTGCCATACATAAGTTTTCCACATAGTTATCCACACTTATTTTCCGCTATGTTGAAAGGTCGGTCTTTTGGAGTCTTCTGGAGTTGAAAACAACATTTACCGAGCTAAAAGCCATCGCCGCTTCCGCCAATACCGGATGCATCATACCCAATACAGCCAGCGGAATCATTACTACATTATAGAAAAATGCCCAAAACAGGTTCTGTTTAATCTTTTTAAAAGTAGCTTCGCTCAACATTATCGCTTGAACGACCGATTCCAGATCGCCCTTCACAAGTACAATATCACCAGATTCAATAGCCACATCAGTCCCCGTGCCAATAGCGATCCCAATATCAGCCTGAGTCAATGCCGGAGCATCGTTAATTCCATCTCCAACCATGGTCACTCGTTTACCGGATTGCTGTAATTGTTTTATCTCATCTGATTTCTGATCAGGAAGCACGCCAGCTATCACTTGATCGATTCCTACCTCTTTAGCTACAGCTCGCGCCGTACGTTTATTATCTCCGGTCATCATTACGGGTGTAAATCCCATCTCCTTAAGTTTTACAATAGCTTGTTTACTATCTACCTTAATGGGATCTGCAATGGCAATAATACCTACTAACACTTCATCCACCCCAACCAACACTGTCGTTTTTGCCTGCTTTTCATAGCGTTTAATTTCTCTACCAACATTTTCATGTACTTCAATATTACGTTCTTCGAACAATGCCTTCTTGCCAATGACAACTTGCTGGCCATCCACCTCAGCAACAATACCTTTTCCTGATAAGGCGTGGAACCCCGAAGCATCCCATAGATCAATTTTCTTCTCCTGAGCATAGTTTACTATCGCCTGTCCCAATGGATGCTCGGAACCTTTCTCGGCTGATACCGCATATTTCAATAGCGTATCCTCATTAAGATCAGCAGTTGTCATTACACCTGTGACTGAGGGCTCCCCTTTGGTAATCGTCCCCGTCTTGTCGAGCACAATTATATCAGTCTCGCGCAACAACTCTACAGCTTTCCCTTGGCGGATCAGGATTCCATTTTCTGCCCCGAGGCCCGTTCCTACCATCAGGGCAGTAGGCGTTGCCAATCCCAATGCGCAGGGACATGCAATAACTAACACCGCAATAGCCGCATAAAATGCCAAGGCTATCGATCCCATTTCGGGATTTATCCAGGGAACAAAATCGGATGCCCACACAGCAATTTTACCAAAGAATCCGGGAAACAGCATCCAAGCTGCCCATGTTGTAACAGCCAACCCAATTATTACCGGCACAAACACGGCCGTAATGCGGTCGGCCATCTCCTGAATAGGCACTTTCGATCCCTGTGCCTCTTCAACCATCCGAATAATTTGGTTTAGAAAAGTCTCGCTGCCAACCTTCGTAGCCTGTACTTTTAACGTACCATTTTTGTTAATTGTAGAACCAATAACCTCATCCCCCTCCTCTTTTTGCACCGGCATCGATTCGCCCGTAGCCAGTGACTCATCTACACTGCTTTCCCCGTCAATCACTTTACCATCTGTCGGTATCTTTTCGCCGGGACGTATGACCATCACATCATTTACCTGCAAGTCTTTTACCGGGATGGTCATTTCCTTGCCATTACGAATAATTGTGGCTTCTTTGGCTTCAAGCGTCATTAAATTTTTGATCGCTTCCGAAGCTCGACCTTTGGCCTTCGTCTCCACATACCGACCTGTTAAATGGAAGGCCATAATCATGCCTGCAATACCGGCAAAGCTGTGAAACGATGGTGCCATTCCTAACACATGAAGTAATGCTACAAAACCCGTTGCCAATGCAGCCAGAGATCCCATGGCAATAAGCACATCCATATTGGGTGAGCCATTCTTTGTTGATTTCCAAGCACCCTGAAGTGTTTCCCAACCGGGATAAAAAATAACTCCCGCCGACAGGCCAATCACCAACAACTGATAAGTCAGCTCCCCTCCAACGGTATAGCCGACCAACATTTCAGGAATCATAAGTAAAATAATAGGTACCGTCAGTGCCCATGACCACCACATCTTATTATAGGCCAATCCAAGCTTTTCTTTGCCAGTGATATCAGTATCTCCTTCCTCCGTCTTCTCCTTTACCTCATAGCCAGCTCCCTCTACGGCAGCCTTTAAATCTTGCTCAGCAACACCACCATTATCAAATTCAACAAGCGCTTTTTCCGTAGCCAGATTCACCGAAGCTTTCTTAACACCTTCAACACCTGACAAAGCTTTTTCTACGCTATTAGCACAACCGGCACAGTGCATGCCTTCAATTTGTAGGGATTTTTTCATAACTGTTTTATGATCAGGTTTAAATACTGTTTTATGATCAGGTTTAAATTAGGTCTAAAGATAATCCAGATCACCGTACCAGATGTAACAAACGGTTGGGAGAAATGTGTAAAATTTTTGGATACTATGATATAGAGTCCAACGATTGTCGACTTTGCTCATCCATGTGCTTTCGAAATGAACTGACCGTCTCTCCGGTAACTCTTTTAAACTGATTCGATAGGTATTGGACACTACTGTAATTAAGCTTCCAGGCAATTTCGCTGAGCGTTAACTCCTCGTAACTAAGTAATTCTTTAACACGCTCAATCTTCAAATTGATAAGATATTTCTCGATGGTACTACCGGAATTCTGAGAAAAATAATCACTTATATACGCATAATTATAATTCAGCTTATCCTCTAAATAAGCTGAAATTTTTTGAACCTCTTCACCCTCTTCAATGTAATCCAAGTAAGTAATAAGGTGCACTTTAATCTGCTCAAGAAGTGCATCCCCTTTGTTTGTAATCAGCTCAAACCCTTTATCATTGAGCTTTTCCGCAATATCCTCCAGATTTTCCAAGGTTGGAGACTCTTCAATTTTCACTTCTCCCAACGAAACAGTATTTACGGTATATCCAAGCTCGGAAAATTCATCGCGAACCGTCATAATACAACGGTCGCACACCATATTTTTAATTTTTAGCGTAGCCATAGAAATAAGAAAACGGTGTAGAACGCTATTTCGTTTACTTCTGACATCACCCTAAAATACAAAATCCTATCAAGGTTTAGAATCCTGACAGGATCAATTATAGCACTCCCTACTCAACCGTCACGCTTTTCGCCAGGTTTCGAGGTTGATCTACATTACATCCGCGATTAACCGCAATGTAATACGATAGCAACTGCAACGGAATAGTTGTTAATAACGGTGACAGGCAATCTTCGGTTTCGGGAATGGGACAAGAAAACTCTGACAAGTCAATAACTTCATCATTGTCTTCACCCGTAATTGAAATAATACGTCCCTGGCGCGCCTTCACTTCTTCAATATTGCTAATCATCTTCTCATTGGTATGCTCCGTAGCTGCAATAACCACGACTGGCATCATCTCATCAATAAGAGCAATGGGACCGTGCTTCATTTCTGCAGCGGGATACCCTTCGGCATGGATATAAGAAATCTCTTTCAGCTTCAATGCTCCTTCAAGCGCAACGGGAAAATTGTATGTACGCCCCAAATACAAGAAGTTAGGAGCATAGGTAAACAGCTTTGCCATCTCTTTTATTGGTTCACTGTTATCCAAAATTTGCTGCACTTTTCCGGGAATGCGATCAAGCTCATCAATAAGCCGGGCTGCATAATCCTGATCCAGCACACCCCGCTTTTGTCCCAGTAAAATAGCCATCATTGCCAGCACCGAAACTTGTGTCGTAAATGCTTTGGTTGATGCTACTCCAATTTCCGGTCCGGCATGTGTGTATACTCCGGCATCAGTATCACGGGCAATAGTTGATCCCACCACATTACAAACGCCGAGTGTAAGTGCGCCGCGCTCCTTCGCCGTACGCAGGGCTGCCAGCGTATCAGCGGTTTCACCACTTTGCGAAATTACCAGCATTACATCATCCTCATCGATGAGTGCTTCACGGTATCGAAATTCAGAAGCATACTCTACCTCTACCGAAAGCTTGGCAAGGTGTTCAAACAGATACTCGGCTACCAATCCAGAGTGCCAGCTGGTGCCACAAGCCGCAATAATTAGTCGTTTGGCATTCACCAATTTATCAAGCACATCAGCAATACCCCCCAACTGAATGGAGTGATCTTCGACGTTTATTCGACCTCGCAAACAATCCGAAATAGCACGCGGTTGCTCAAAAATCTCTTTGAGCATAAAGTGCGGATAGCCGCCCTTTTCAATTTCCTCGATGCTCAGTGCCAACTCGTGCACCTTCTTCGTCAGCGGCACATCGTTAATTGTTTTGACATCATATCCATCCTTGGTAACGATGGCCATCTCACCATCATCCAAATAAACAACCTTCTTGGTATGCTCAACAATAGGCGATGCATCCGAAGCCACAAGCATTTCATCTTCCCCGATACCAAGCAACAGCGGCGACCCTTTTCGGGCGACGATAATTCTGTTCGGCTCTTCCACATTCAAAATTGCCAAACCGTATGTCCCCACCACTTGCTGAAGGGCCATCTGAACAGCTTGTTCAAACGTAATGTCTTCACCATTGCTGTTCTCGTAAATCTCCTCGATGAGCTGAGCTATAACTTCGGTATCCGTATCAGTATTAAAAGTACGTCCTTTATTCTGTAATTCTTTCTTCAGAGTATTATAATTTTCAATAATACCATTATGAACCAAGGCAATTTTGCCAGACTCACTCACATGGGGATGCGAATTAATATCATTGGGGGCCCCATGCGTAGCCCATCGGGTATGACCGATACCAACAACACCGTCGCTGGGCTCCATT
Organism: Fodinibius sp. Rm-B-1B1-1; assembly: GCF_038594945.1. Classification (NCBI taxonomy): domain Bacteria; kingdom Pseudomonadati; phylum Balneolota; class Balneolia; order Balneolales; family Balneolaceae; genus Fodinibius; species Fodinibius alkaliphilus. Next base: position 1,558,393 of record NZ_JBCFYD010000001.1, on the reverse strand, counting down.
TTTAATTTCTTTTTAAGATTCTGAACTTTACCCTTACCTTTTTTGATATCCAACTTACCATTCAATAGGGCAATACCGGCAGAGTCATAGCCACGATATTCGAGACGCTCAAGTCCCTTAACGATAATATCACTCGCTTGTTTATTTCCTATATATCCTACAATTCCGCACATAGATGTCTTGTATTATTGTATTTGTTTACTGATTCTTATACTGTCTCTCCAGAACAAGATTTGACTGAAGGTAAAGTTATCATTCTGACAGATATTTTAAAACAATTATAAAAACCATTTAATCAAGAAAAAATATGCAGCTATGTTTCTTCGAGGATGAAAAGCTTACAAATCTGCATCCCCTGACCCTTACCCGTCCTATTGATGACCTCCGAATTGGAGTTTTAACGATCTCAGAAAAATGGCAAAAAGCATTAGAATCTTCTAAAGAGAGTCGAATATTACGTTCAGAATTGGCTGGAGTCTTTGAGAGCGGACAAATCACACCTGACCAACAGTGCATCTGGATCAACAGCCGATACCTGCCTACGGATAAACTTATCCAGCAGATACATACTTTGAGCGAGGGACAATCTCTTCAATATGAGGATACAGTGATTGCCGCCAAGGCCGATGGTGCCCTTTCCAAAACCTGGCTGAAAAATGGTTCTCCAGATTTTAAGACCCTTTTTGTACTTGAATCAAATGATTTTTCAGCGATACATAACCTATGGGATCTGTTTCAGTTTAATGGCAATGAAATTATTCGAGATATCGAGCTAATGGATCCCCCGAAAAAAAATAGCACAAACATATCAAAACATGCTGTGTTCGAAAATCAGGAAAATATTTATATCGAAGAGGGAGCTACTATTGAAGCTGGCTGTGTACTCAATGCGAGCAAAGGTCCTATCTACATAGGAAAAAATGCAACGATTATGTCAGGCTCTCACATTCGGGGTCCGGTAGCAATTTGTGAAGATGCTATTGTGAAGTTGGGAGCACGCATTTATTCTGATACAACCATCGGTCCGGTTTGTAAGGTGGGCGGCGAGGTAAGCAATACCGTATTTCATTCCTATTCCAATAAAGCGCACGATGGGTATATTGGAAATTCTGTTGTGGGACAATGGTGCAATTTTGGCGCCGGTACTACCGTATCCAATCTCAAAACAAACTACAGCAACATTAAGTTAGCGGATTGGGAAACACATGAAGAGCAAGATACCGGTCAGCAGTTTGTTGGGGTTATCTTTGGCGATCACTCAAAAACAGCTATTAATGCGGTTATCAATTCGGGAACTGTTTGTGGGGTAAACTGCAATATTCTCTCAAGAGATTTCCCACCGAAAATGATTCATTCTTTTAGCTGGGTAGGCTCTAATGTTATCCAACCGTATAAGTTGGAAAAAGCGTTGGAAACCATGGAAATCATGATGGCAAGACGTGATGTATCTATGACTGATGGCTACAGCAAGATGATGGAAGCCATTGAAAAGAATAGCAGGCATCCCTCCCATTAATCTGTTAGACGCCAACAATTTAATTGACCCATTCGGGAAGTACCCCCACTTGAACCCCAAACACGAAATTCATCAGTGTAAAAGCACCTACCGTCAAAAGCACGATAAATACGAGATTCAACCATAATCCTGCTTTTGACATTTCGGGAATACTTATTTTACCACTTCCATAGACAATTGCATTAGGTGGAGTGGCTACCGGCAACATAAATGCGCAACTTGCACCCAATGCTGCAGGCACCGCCAAAAGCATGGGGTTTTCGCCAAGTCCAATTGCTACCGAAGCCAAAATTGGTAAAAAGGCAGCAGTGGTTGCTGTATTGCTCGTAATTTCTGTTAAGAAGACAATCAATAACACTACAACTCCTACCAATAACATTATTGGCCAGGTACCTATCACACCGACGCCCTGACCAATCCATTCGGCCAGGCCAGTGCTACTTATAGCTGATGCCAAACTTAGTCCACCGCCAAAAAGAATCAGAACGCCCCAAGGCAGCTCCTCGGCATCAGACCAGGAAAGGAGAAACTGTCCCTTCCCTAAATCAACCGGAATCATAAATAGAGATACCGCAGCGGTAATAGCAATACCCGCATCTGAGAGACCCGGTATATAATTGGTTAACAGCGGACGCGTAATCCATAACAAAGCTGTTCCAATAAAAACTAAGGATACTTTTTTTTCGGCGTTTGTTATAGCACCCAGATTGGCTAATTGTGTTTCAATTAATTTTTTACCGCCCGGCAACTCCTTCAACTTTATAGGATAGATTACCTTCACTAACAAGAAATACAGAATGGGCAGTGACACTAACATGATTGGCACTCCAACCATCATCCATTGGGCAAAACCTATTTCAAACCCATAGTTTTCACTCATAAATCCAGCCAATAACGCATTCGGTGGCGTACCAATAATAGTCCCCATTCCTCCCACATTACAACCGTAGGCAATACTCAACACCAGCACAATTTCGAAGTTCAGTTTGTCGGTACTTTCTTTCTGATTTTCTACCAGCTTTAGTACCGAGAGCGCAATGGGCAACATCATCAAGGCAGTGGCTGTATTACTCACCCACATGCTTAGAAAGGCAGAAGCTATAATAAATCCCATTATGATAGACGAAGGTTTAATACCTACAAAGCTGACAATATTCAGAGCTATTCGTTTATGAAGATCCCAACGCTCCATGGCCTGAGCAATCACGAATCCTCCCATAAAGAGAAATATCAGGGGGTTTGCAAAAGGCGTTGTAGCCTCATCAATAGTGGTAATATTCAAAACAGGTAATAATACGATAGGCAAAAGTGCTGTTGCTGCAATAGGCAGGGCTTCGGTAATCCACCAAATAGCCATTAATAACCCCACTGCAGCCGTATGCCATCCTTCAGGAGGCAAGCCTTCTGGGGCGGGAAGAGAATATATAATTAGGAAGACGACGATACCGGCGATAAAACCCAGTCGTTTTCTCATCCCAAAATAACCTTCACTCATAATGTCTGTAGCTGATTAGTAATAGTTGAAATTTTTACTGTTCAACGGAAGGCTCATTTCCATCCATCCAATATAACAGATAAGGCACATTGTAGATATGTGTCCACCCAAAAACTCGCAGACCGTTCGATATTTTCCAAATAGGCGGCCGACTGCCTTCACTGCCGGGCAGGTTACTCACCGACTCTAAATCCTGAACCAATAACTGCTGGTTTTGATAGTCTTTGACAGGCTGGGGCAGTTCTCCTGTTTTCAAATATTGGGCTCGATTTTTCGCTGCTTTCAGAAAACTTTCGTTTCCTGATAATTCATATCCCAACGTAAGACTGCTTATAGATGACAGATACGACTCCATATCATGATTATAAGGTGGTACATCGCGAACACGGGTGGCATGTTTAACCAGTGCATCCTTAACACGTTCATCCCCGGTAATTTGATAATATTTCCGTAATCCATTGGATGCATAAACCTGTGCATAGCCATATCTATTGATAATCAAAGATCCGGCTTGGTCATTATCTTTTTGAAGGGAAAGCATCAAATCAACCCGATCATCGAGCTCTTTTTTATACTTTTCTTTTTTGGTTGCATCCCAAATCTCAGCCAAATTCCATACCGACAAGTATAAACGCCGCCCCCTGAGTCCGTGGTCTCCAAATACTCGTTTTATATAATAATCGCCCGTTAATTCTGCGACCTCAAGTCCCCGGTGGTACCCATCTAAATAATAGGATGCAATCCAGCCCGCATTCCAGATATGCGCTGATAATAGGGACGTCCAATGTTGCGCAGCATGCCGGCGTCCCATTCCTACATAGGGCGAACCCTTGGGCTTACTTTCCGTTTCAAAAAAGTCGAGTGAGGGATTCGTATCTCCTACATATTCGGGATCTTGCGGCCAGTGCACATTATCGATATCCATGGTATGACGACTCACGGCTTGGGCCGTTTTATAGTAATCCGGATTGCCGGTTCGCATAAATTGTATCCACCACATGAAGTCGATAGCCGGTTCGTTATTAGTCCACTGATACCAATCATCGCCATAATAATAGGCTTTCATATCGCCATAGTCCCACATTCCATACCACGGCTCCCAATCCTGATTAAACTGCATCCACTCAAACTTATAATCCAGTCCACGCTCATATTCGGCGTACTGATCACTGGAAGCTACCATCTTTCCATACACTTCACTGTTCGCATACCATTCTGGAGATGCGTGAGCAACCGAAGGATCTAAAAAGTAATCTAACAATTCAGTTGTGAACTCATCAGCATTTTCATTTTGATGAAAGTTATACACCAACTCAGTCGTTTTCGTTAGTCCCTGGGCAAAATTGGCAATCATTCCGCTGTCTTCTTCCCTATTTGATCGTACAAATGCCATAGGATCTACGCGTGGACTCCAGATATAAGCCGTTGCCGTAGTATCATCTGGTGATACACGTAACTCTTTGGGGTACTCCTTGAAAAAGTTACGGATGCCAATACTAACGCCCCACTTCTCATCCGATATATCGATCCATCCCGAAGCACGTTCACTATTTATTTGCTCTTCCGAATCCATTGCCAATGAAGCCTCAAATCCCTCAGCCAATCGCTCTTCCGGTGTCGAATTTGCTACCGGCGGTACGCGATCAATATCCGGCCCCGTCTGTAAAAGAGAAATCTGCTGCGAAGAGAGCCCCTGTTCCAGCATCTTGGCTTCTGTCGAATCGGCCTTCCACCATTTCCCCTCATAAAAAGCCGTTTTGTATGTCACATTATCCGAGAGATTATATTTCAGCGACAGCCCCGTTGATGCTATACGATCATTAGGCTCTGTCCACCCAGCATCTTCTAACAACTGGCTCTCATCCAAAATATCACCTTCTTTAGTTGCAATAGCAGCATATTCATCTTCAGATTGCTCGTGCTTGTCCGGATTGCCGGTATAGGTAAGCGTATGCTGTACTTTTACATAACTTTTGCCGGCATACGTATGAATGCGCGTAATAAAAGGAGAAACATTATTATCATCGCGACTATATTGGTACTCCCCTTCAACCCTGATAATAGAATGCAGCGGCCCAGAACCAAGCTCTTTTACCGTCTTCGTTATCACGGCATTTGACCGATCAATACCCGCGTCGTCCAAGATATCCAGGAACGAACTTCGTCCCTCTGTACCGGTAGCAATCACATCATTTTCGTCAAAACCGTCTCCATCGGTGTCAAGCTGAACTTTATCAAAAAAGCCACTTCCTCCGCGTTCAATCTCAAATCGGAGCGGACCAGTATCAACCGTTACCCCACCATACGATCGCTGGTTATTTTTAACATATAATTCCTGATCATAATTACGAGCATTACTTACATTCTTGCCGTACTCCACGGTGTAATCTGATCCATCATCACTAAAAAAGAACACCCATATCCATTTGATACTGTCATCCGCAGGTTCCCAAGTAGACACTTCCGTTATCTGCGATGGGATCTCTTCATTATCACCATTGAGCACACGGACGTTATCTGAAGAATATAATTCTCCCTTTGGTATGGGAAGCCCTAACAATTGGGGAGAGCCTGGCTGATTCTTTTCTACCGTTACCGGGATGGTTTCTCCGGATCCTGACACAGCACACCCACTAACCACAAACAGTGCTGACAATATAAAAAGTGTACCAAGACGTCTAAGTGACAAGAAGTTCATAACGCTGTGATTATTCATGTTAACAATATTTACTTGTTCGTTAATTTTTGTGGGTTAAGCGCCAGTGCTGCAGCCCCTAAAACGGCTACTTCATCCAACTCAGAGACTTCAATTTTGAGTGACTGTAACGAGTTTGGGTAAGCAAAGCTTTGCATCTCACGATACATGCTTTCCTTAAAGTATGAGAAAGCTTTTCGGATAGAACCGCCCATCACAATAAGCTGAGGATCATATGCATACATCACTGTTTTAATAGCATTACCCAGATGTTTTCCAAACTCTTCGTACATCCTTTTTGCTCCCGGGTTATCCTGTTCCGCCTTTTCAAAAACCTCGGTCCCCGACTTGCCATAGACCTGTTCAAAAAACATTCCCGAACAGTAGTGTTCAAAAATTGAATCCTGATACGGAAACATGCCCACTTCACCGGCTCCGCAATTTGCGCCGGCATATAGCTTGTTATCCAAAATTAATCCAGAGCCAAAACCAGAACCCAGTGTAAGTCCAACAATTGACTCATAACCTTGCCCCTTACCAAAAAACTTCTCCCCAAGCACAAAACAGTTTGCATCGTTATTGACATATACTGGCTTATCAAACGCCTTTTCTAAAATGCTCTTTACCGGTACTTTATTCCACGAAGGAATATTCTGCACATCGTAGACAATCCCCTCTTCGACATCTACCACGCTGGGTACGCCAATACCAATGCTTTGAACCTCTTCTTGGTCAACCTGTTTAATCAAGCTCTCGATCTGATTGAGCAGATCATCAGGGTCATCACTGTGGACAATTTTTTTTGATTTGACCTGCTCAATGGTATTCCCACGTATTCGGGCAACTCGTACATTCGTGGCACCAAGATCAATACCAATAAGTGTGTGCTGTTTCAATTCGTTATGATCCACTGTTGTAATTTCCTCAGACTAACTAACATTGGCTTCTTCTGCTTCACTACCGGAAAATTCAATGGTTTTATTCGTAACCAGTGGATCAGCCCAAAACCCAATACTCAGGATATATCCGAAGGTGATGTATATAAAAAACAGGCCGAATTTGAGACCCAGCCAGTCACCCAACGACCCCACAATAAGCGGGACAACTGCCCCACCGGCAATTCCCGTAACCAAGATACCTGAAAATGAACCATGATTTTCGGTCACTGAATTTAATGCCAAAGAAAAAATGACCGGCCACATCACAGCGATCAGAAAACCAATCGCAGGAAATGCATAAAGTGCTACCTGTCCACTGCCAAACAAAGCCAGAGTTAAAGAAAGAAGCGCACCTGTTGTAAATGATATTAATACCTTTCTACTATCCATCACTTTTAACAACAGCAATCCAAGTACGGTACCAGCTGTCATCATTCCCCAAAACCAGGAAACGGTGCTGGCACCCGTAGTTTGTGGGTCATATCCATGGTAGGTAGAAAGAAATTCTGAAATCCAGTTGGCTATCCCCTGCTCCGATCCGACGTAGCAAAATATCCCAAGAAAAAATAACCACACCATCGGACGCTTAAGCAGCTCGAGTGTTTCAAGTGTTCCTACCGTTTCATCCTCTTTACGTTCTACTTCTGGAAAGTGGGAGAAAAATATGATAACGACCATCAAAAGCGAGACCAAGGCAAAAATCCAGTACAACGAAATCCACGGCAGATCTTGAGGAACCACTGCAGCAGCCATCGACAAAATAAGGCCTTCGGTAACACCGCTATCCAAATTTACCACCAGGTAAGAATATACCAATGGACTCAAAAATGAAGCTAACCCAAAAAATAGTTGGCCCAGCTGCGAATTAAAGGCGAAATTCTCCTCCCCTCCAGCCTCTCTGAGCAAGGGATTGATCGCTACCTGAAGCATGGCCATCCCCGTACCAATAAGGAATAGGGAAATAATGGCGATTAAATAGTTTGGAAAGAGGGCAAACAACTGGGCGCCTCCAAAGGCAACCAGGAAGGCACTTATCATTACCGTTTTCTCGGTATAACGCTCAATAAGTAACCCTGCCGGTATCGACATGGCTCCATAGGCAATAAAGAATGCAAATGGCAGAACGGCTACCATCGTCAGGCTAAGGTTGAAGTCCTCGATAATTTCTGGGACTAACGGACCAATGATATTCGTAAGAAATGATATAACAAAGAATATGACTAAGATTAATCCAACGAGGTAATAGTTCCGCTTCATAATATTTAGCTACGATTTAATGATTTAAGAAAAAAAATTATTAAAACTATAATTACCCTGTCTACCAGTTCAGAACAGGAATCCAATCTCCCTAAGTCCCTCTTATGCCACCGAATTACTCGGGGCACGCAAGAGGAATTTTTGGTAGTTACTTCTTAAAAGATGAATAACTTCAATCGGCTCCACATAACATATATAAAGTCATTAACTGGCAAACACCTCACAATTATTTATTTCCACCAAGCATCGGGAAAATAGTTTTCAACTCTTCATCCGAAGGCTGATGGCCATATTCACACACTTCAAATGATTCAGCATAATCAAATGAGTTTGCCTTATCTGAACCATACCATTTTTCTAACCCCTGCTGTTGTTCTTGGGATAACTCTCTGCTGGTCCAGCGTTTTCCAAGCCATTCTTTACGTTCTTTCTCCCCTTCGGGTACCTGGTCTAAATCTCCGCTTACCCAAGGCAACCACTCATACATTTGCGATTCGTGAGCATCCAAGGCATTTACTTTTTTATCAATAACCTTATCAATGCCTACTACAATATCATGGCTAAAGGGATTCGGCTTTTCAAACCGATCATTCATATACAGAAATACGGGGTTCTTTTTCAACGGTGGAGTATCGGGTGCTACATTGGGTACGACTACCATATATGCCGCATCCTGCATTAATATTCCGGCATAGCGGTGATCGGGGTGATAATCATTGGGTCGTAATCCAATAACGACATCGGCATTCCATTCCCTGATCTCACGAATTACCTGGTTCCGGATATGCAACTCTGGCATTAATTCTCCATCGTGATTATCGAGCACTTTATACTCATCAATGCCAAACCGTTTAGCCGCTTCTTTTGCTTCGGCCCTGCGTCGTTTCGCCAACGCGCCGCCACCTTCTTCGTGATGACCTGCATCGCCATTAGTGAGGGAAAGAAACTTAACAGCATGTCCATGCTCGGCCATTAGCGCAGCCGTACCCCCCATCTTAACATCCCCATCATCGGGGTGAGCAAAGACCGCAATGACTCGCAGTTGATCATCACTATGATCTTGTGCCTTGGTTATTGAAACAGACATAAACAAAGCTAACGAAACAAATAATATTCTTTTTAACATACATTATTCCTCTTTTCAATCATTAATAGAAATAAGCAGCCGGTAACTTAAACAAAAACCGGCTGCCTATAATTAGTATTTAGATACCTATTGATGTTCAGGATTTTGTTCCATCTGGTCAGGCGCAACGCTGATCTCCTGTTGTGGAATAGGAAACAGAAGTGTAATGCGACTTTCCGGCAATCCAAGATGATTCGACATTACTGCTTTTGCCACCCCGAATCTTTTCAAGTCTGGCCAACGTTTGTTTTCAAACGCAAGCTCTCGGCGACGTTCATCAAGAAGTTTTTCTTCGAACGTGCCAGGCGTCGCGGCACTAATATCCCCAAGGCCCGCGCGATCTCGTACGTCATTAATATACCCATAGGCCTCCGGGCTTTCCCCAATAGCTTCTGCAAGCATAAGCAGGGCATCAGCATAACGAAGCTCAATCCAATTTAAACCGCCATCTAATGGACCAGCAATGGTGCCATCAAACTTTGCCACATAGATTTCATTCGGATCGTTGTTATTATCTGCGCTTGTAGTATCAAAGGTGATATCAAACCGTTCATCACCGGCTTCGTAACCATTATTGAGTAGATCCTCAGTAACATCCTGGGGAATATTACCGCCACCCACGGCTGTTGACGTAACCGTATAGATATCGGTAAAAGCACTCCCTTCACCAATACCCCCGCTTTTGAACTGTATCTCAAAAATGGACTCGGCGTTATTTTCATTGTCAACACCCCAAAGATCAGCATAGCTATCCAAGAGTTCATATTCTCCCAGCACATGGTCACGCAATACCGTTTCGGCACTGGAGTTTTCTCCCATGGTCAGGTATATCTTTCCAAGCAAGGTAGCTGCCGCACCGTGGGTAGCTTTACCAACATTAGTCCCACTATAACTACTTGGCAGCATTTCTCCATCGACTACCGACTGGAGATCACCTGATATCTGATTATAGATCGCCGATGCATCAACCTGATTTATTTCAACCTCTGGTGAGGAAACGGGCTCCAGCTGAAGAGGAATATTTCCAAACATTACCGCCAGCTTATAATAGAGCAATGAGCGTATAAATAACGCTTCGCCACGAATACGATCGGCTACATCAGCACTAATATCAGGCCCGGCATCAAGCGATGCGAGCAGCTGATTGGTTCGAGCAATCCCCTTATAGGATGCCGACCAAGCCTCACCAACCTGGCCATTATCATTTAGCTCATTAAAGTTATCAATGCGTTCCATTGCTGCAGCCAGGCCAGTAGCCCCGCCGCCATTGAAAGCATTATCTGCTCGCATCTCGAGCATTAGAATATAGTTCTTGTTAAAGGTACCATCAGCTTGGAGAGCATCATACGCCCCATTAATGGCTACTTCAAAATCTGATTCAGATTTATAGAAGTTTTCCATGTTTCGCTGCGATAAAGGAGCTAATGATGTAAACTCTTCACCACAGGAAATCAAAAGAAACGCGGGTATCAGAAATAATAGAATTCGTTTTTTCATGTTAATCACCATGTATATTTAATCTTTTAGAAAGAAATATCTATTCCAAGCTGAATAGTTCTGGACAAAGGATATGCGCCATAGTCTTCGCCAGGCGTAAGACTGTTGCTGGCCTGAAGACTTACCTCCGGATTAAATCCGGTATAATCGGTAAAGATCGCAAGGTTGTTAACGGATCCATACACTCGTACACTCCGTGCATATTTTCCGATCAGATTATTTGGCAAGTTATATCCAAGCGTAACTCTTTTTATTCGAAGGTATGACCCATCTTCAACTTGGTAAGATGAAGGGCGATTATTATTCCCATGTGTTCCCGTCAAGCGGTCGGCCCTGGGATGTTCGCCATTCCCGGGATTATCAGGTGAACGCCAGCGATTATTTAACACGGCATAAGAGTTAAAATTAGCCTCACCATTTCTCATGTGTCGAGCGGTGAGATTCAGGATCTCACGTCCCTGCACCCCTTGGATAAATACGTTCATATCAAACCCTTTGTACGCAAAACGGTTTGTAATTCCGTAGGTAAAGTCTGGATGATAACTCCCGGTAACGGTCCTGTCATCTGGCGTGATCTGACCATCGCCATTCACATCCTTAAACCGGAAATCTCCCGGACGCGCTCCTCCTGAACCTGCTTGGGTATCATTAGGAGCATTATCTATCTCTTCCTGTGATTGATAGATTCCATCAACGACGTATCCGTAGTAGCTACCAATCTCATCTCCAATTCTGGTAATATGACGCTGACCAGCACCACCGGCACTTATAATAGGGTCACCTTGGGGACCTAATGCCTGTACTTCGTTTTGATTACTTCCAAAGTTCAAGTCGGTGGACCATTGAAAGTCTCCTACAATGTTCCGTGATGTTATCTGGAACTCAAAACCTTTGTTCGAAACCTCACCAATATTTGTAAGAGCCGTGGTGTAACCGGTTACAGATGGTACCGTGACATCTAACAGTAAGTCTTTTGTAATACTGTCATAATAATCTACTGAGCCATAAATGCGGTCTTCCATCAATGCAAAGTCTAAACCCACATCCATTGAATAGGTTGTCTCCCAACTTAGGTTTTCATCACCAATCGTTTCAGGACCAAGCCCACTCACTTCAGAGTCATTCAATATATAGTTGGCTTCTTCGAGCAATCCAACAGAACCATAGTTTGGAATGCTGAAGTTACCCGTCACACCATAACTGACACGAAGCTTAAGTTCGTTGAACAGATCTTGTCCGCTCATAAATGATTCTTCCGTTAAACGCCAGCCCAATGAACCAGATGGGAATATACCCGTTTGATTATTAGGACCGAATCGAGAAGAACGATCAGACCGTATGGTCGCAGTCAGTAAGTACTTATTCTGATACGTATAATTAACACGTGCCAAAGCCGAAACTAATGACCATTCTTCTTTTACCTGATCACCACTGGTAACCACACCACCGCTGATAGTTTTTACTTGATCATCAGGAAAGTTTTCCGCAAAAACCATGTTACGTTCGTCTTGCTGCATTTGAGCAGTATATCCTGCCAGTGCATTAATAGAATGGTCACCAAAGGTATTAGAGTAATTCAACGTATTCTCCCATACCCAGTTAAAACCCTGAGCAGCAGAAGACTGTGCATAGGGATCGGGTTCGGTTGCCGTTCTGTAAAGAAGATCGTTACCCAGATAAAAAGAACGCTGGTAATCATCAATATCATAACCGAGCATCGATTTAAACTCGAAGTTGTCAGAAATTGTATACTGACCATATACATTCCCGAAGATGCGATTATTTTTAATCGTTTCATCAACAGCATCCATTATTGCTAATGGGTTACTGGCTGTTGTAGTACCGCCGCCAAGATACGACTGTCCATTTAACTGGTTTGGAGTTCCATCAGGATTTCTTGGCTTAATAACCGGTGAATGCACCATGGCCGAATAGATGATACCCGGAGGACTCGCAAAATAAGGAGCACCAGCAGGTAAACGATCGTGCTGTGAAAATGAACTATTCACATTCACACCCAGTTCCACAGCATCCGATACATCAGCAATAACATTTGCACGTAAGCTGTATCGATCAAAGGATGAGCCTTCCACAATACCACCTTGGTTGAGATAGCCACCAGAAATGGAATAACGAATATTCTCGCTACCACCGCTTAGTGATAAATCATAATTTTGGATTGCCGCATCACTTAATACAAGATCCAGCCAATCGGTGTCTGTACCATCCCAATTAACATATTTATCCGGCAGTAAATAGTTTGTACCCAACTCATCACCAGTCTGTGGATCAATACGTCCCTGGTTCGACTCGGCATCATAGTTTACATTCGGGTAGTCTTGATTCAAGGCATTATTTCTTGAATCCTGCGTATATTCAATGATTTCCTCCGCATTCATCATGTGCGGCTTATTCATCACGCTCGATACCCCTCCATAAGCACTGAAATTAACCTGGAAATCATCTTTACTACCCGATTTTGTAGTAATTAAGATAACACCATTGGACCCTCGCGATCCATAAATTGCAGAAGCAGAAGCATCTTTAAGAACCTCAATAGACTGTATATCTTTCGGATTTATAGTCGCCATTGGATTAGCTTTCTGTGGCTGAAACGAGGCCCGACGACTTTCTAAATTCCCCTGTAAATCGGAATTCTTTGATAACGGTACCCCGTCAACAACAATTAACGGATCATTCCCGGCCGAAATGGAACCGGTTCCACGAATAGTAATCTGGGGAGAAGAACCGGGCTCACCAGTAGGCGAAGCCACATTAACACCGGCCATCTTTCCCTGCAAGGCACTTTCGAAACTGGATTCAGGCACAAGTTGCAGATCTTCGGCCTGTACCGAAGTAATAGATCCAGTTACCTCATTTTTCTGTTGTGTACCATATCCTACCACAACAACATCTTCAAGGGCTTCTACATCCGGAGACATCTCTACATTAAAAGTAGTGCGATCTCCAATTTCTACTTCAAGTCTTTCATATCCAATAAAGGAAAAGACCAACACTTCAGAATCATCCGGAATAGTAAGTGAAAACTCACCATTCTCGTCTGAAGTTGTTCCCGTATTGGTCCCCTCAACAAATATATTAACACCCGGCAACGGTTCCCCGGTTTCAGCATCAACAACACGACCAGATATATCCTGTAAGGCCTGCTCGGTATCTTTCACATCCAAAGGTGCTTTTTTCACCAACACAATTTCTCTTGTCCTGGTGATACCTGCCTGGTAGCCGGTCCCTTTTAACACTTCTTGCAAGGCTGTTCCAACTTTCACGTTCTTAAAACTGACGTCCTTTTTCTCTTGCAAGAAATCCAGATCAGCATTAAAAGCAATGCCCAACTCCCCTTCTTTAGCAACACTTTGCAATATACTTTTTATCGGTACTTGTGTTGCTTCATAAGAGATCGTCTTACTCAGTTCTGATATATTATCTGAGTATTGTTCAACAAGATAGTATGAATCATTCTCATATACCTGGCTTGTGTTAGACGTATAGTATTGCGCATTGGCTTCATTTGTCATCCCAATTAGTAGAAATGACGCTATTGCCATAAATAAACATCGGCGCCACTTGTTATCTGTCCCTTTCCATTTCATATATGTGCCTCCATTATTGGATTTATCATGCTATTTTTGAAGTTCGTTAACTCTCATTTAGTCTTCCCTGTTTTTCTCTTGATAAAATGTTGCCACCTCCTGACCTACGCTATATTCTATTCCAAGTGAAATTGATATCACTTCCAGATTTCGCTCGAACGATCTGCTTTTCAATTCTGCGGTAAGCTTTAAATCCTTTAATTCTTCATCTGCAAATTTGATCTCTACGTCATACTTTCGCTCTAAATCACGGGCCACTTTCTCCATATTGGTATCCTTAAATTTAAGCCATCCCTCTTTCCAGCCGAGAAACAGATCCATATCGTCAACAACTTTCTTTACAATACGATGATCATTCATATAGAGCTGCCCCATCTCACCGGCTGCCAACACGGCATTACTGGTTTTCGACTTTTCATTGGATCCCAGCGAAACCTTCCCATCACTCACAACAACCTGGACGGATTCATCATCGGGATAAGAGCGAACTCCAAAAGAGGTACCCAATACTTCTACGACCGCATCATCGATAGTAACGACAAATGGGCGATCGGGATCATGGGCAACATCCAGAAAAGCTTCTCCCTGTAGCGTTATTTCCCGCTTGTCGGACTTAAAGACATCAGGCAATACAATCTTACTCTCAGCATTTAAAATAACTTTTGTGCCATCAGAAAGAGTGATATTTCCCCGTTGCCCCTTATCCATAGCAATTTCTCTCAAAACAGGCTTCGTAACTTCGGGCTTTGGGCTGATGTCTTGCGACGTATAAACCACAACGCCAATTAACGAACCTATTAACAACACTGCTGCCACACGCAAAAGCTGGGTAAATCGCGTTTTTGTGAATTTCAAATAGTTGCTGTTAAGATGGGTTACTGTTGTAGTACTACCCGACTCGCTTTTCATGCGTTTACGCAACTCCTGCAGTCCCTCATCCAAATCAAACTGATTATGGAACTCATCACGCTCTTCTCCAGAAGCCTTCCATATCTGTTTGAATTCATCCATAAGCTCTTCATTTGAGGGATCAGCCTGCATCCATTCCTGAACTTTTTCTTCTTCAATGGCATCAGCCTCTCCAGCCAAATACCGGGCAATTAATCGAATTTCCAACTTGTATTCGTTTTTGTTTTTAGCAATAAAGATTTGTTCTGTTGTATAGACAGCCCTAAAACACCCTCCCCCTAAAATTTTCTTAGATTTTTTTCAGGCGTCCAGTTTCTCTCGAATATCCTGTAGTGCTTGGCCCATATGGTTCTCAACAGTTTTGCGGGTAATATCCATAACGTAGGCAATCTCTTTGTAGCTTAACCCATGCTTGCGATGCAGCTCAAAGACCATGCGCCTTCGCCTTGGCATGGTTTCAGCAACCTCCCAGACTTTGGCAACCAGCTTGGCTTTCTCCGGCGATACTTCCTCTTCTTCTCTCTCGTGAAATCCTTGCTCATAATACTTTTGGGTATAATCCCTACTTGTATTTCGCTTTTCAATTCTGTTAAGAGCCTGGTTACGAACGGCTTGATACAAATAAACAGATACAGAATAGTTTATTTGCCAATTCTCCCTGTTTCGCCAAATCTTTAGAAAAACCTCCTGAACACAATCCTTGGCCAACTCTCGGGAATCCAGAATATTTACAGCAAAAGCACATAATTGCGGATAGTACTGCGAAAAAAGCTTTTCAAAAGCTTTCTCATCACCATTACGTATTCGCCGTAACTGTTTATCCATATAGTAATCCCTGTTACAACCTTTGCGGTCCAAGAAATGCTGTTTCTGTAATGGAACAGGTCAACATATTTCCCCATCCCTTTTTGGTGTCCTTACTTTTCCTATACCTCATTATACTAAAAAAATACAAATGTAAAAGGCAGCCCGACTATTATTCCGACTGCCTTTTCATCTATTTTAAAATAATTAACAATTTTTACCGCCGAACACCGATCCCGTCAGGAATTCCCTTATAATACCGGAAGGTCTCATGGGGGTCGCCATCCTTCACATCTTCCCCTTCGTACACACTTTTACGGAGCCGCTCCAGAAATTCTTCCCCTTCATTGCCGGGCAAATCATCTAAATTTGGCCCCTTATAATCATCCCAGCCAGAAGTAAACTGACTGATATACTTTGAACGCGACTGCACCTTGTTTTCAGCATAATCAGCAATATTCACCCACGTATTTGTAGCTTCTTCGGGTTCACTAAAGAACAGGTAATCGGTTATTTGGTGAGCCTCGAGTCCCTATTGTGTTATCTGACCTTGAAATAACAATCGCCATTCTGCAGCACGAGCAGCATCAGCAGCCAAATATGAAGCTGATCGGTGGTCGGTCTTATGCCACTTTTGATATCCCCAACCCGGATCAAACGCCATCAACGTAGTCGGCTTCAACTTTCGAATCCAATAAACAATTTGCTTGACTACTTCTTCACGATCGGCAAACTCCAGCATACCATCAGTATAGCCGAGATTAATATAATTTTCTTCCGGGATTCCAAGCTCTGCTAAGGCATCAACCTCTTCCTGATACCGAATTTTTGCCAACCTTTCCCGGGTCATATCAGGATCTTTCGTTCCTACATTACCCGTGGTAAGCAATAGCACATACACATCATTTCCATTGTCTTGGAGCATCGCCATTGTACCGTGAGATTGTTGGTCATCATCGGGATGAGCCCCAATTAGCAACACCGTACGGTCGGTCCATTCCTCAACAGGCGTCTCGGGCTGAGCAAAAAGCAAAGCCGGTAAAATCATCAAAGCAAGCAGTACAGATAGTTTCTTCATAGTTATTTGTATTAGTTGTATTAATGTTAAGCGTTAAAATCATTCCAGCGGACAAACCCCTCAATGGCCTCATATTCAGCAAGCCCCAGCGCATCATAACTATCAGCGGTACCCCTATTACGTTGGTCAACCCGCTCCCAGAACTCCCGACTGTCATTCCCCGGATAAAGGGGGCGATCTTTCTGGGATTTGTGTTTAAAAATGGCATTGCGTTTTCGGCTCAATTCACCGGGACTTAGCGGAACCGCCATGCGAATTTCATGAATCTCCCACTCCTGCCAAGCCCCTCGATATAGCCAGATATAACAATCATTAAACCAGGATTCATCTTTCACTTTCTTAAACGCCCTTTTCAGAGCTTCAAGACATATCCGATGGGTACCATGCGGATCAGAAAGATCACCAGCCGCGTATATTTGATGGGGTTGCACCTCTCTCAACAAAGACACAATCAGATCAATATCATCCTCACTAAGCGGCTTTTTTCGGCTGCCTCCGGTTTCATAGAAAGGCATATTCAAGAAATGCATTCGATCTTGCGGAATGCCCATGTACCGGCACGCAGCCTTGGCTTCTCCCGCCCTGATCAGCCCCTTAATTTTACGCAACTCATCCGTATCCGCATCAACCTGAGACTTTTGGGAAAGATACTTTTTTACCTCGCTAAAAACCTTTTGTACACCACCCGTTTCCATGCCAAAAGCAGTATGATAATCCATCACAAAATCAGCAAATCGAATCGCCTCCTCATCATATACGCCATTACTTCCGGACGTCTGGTACGCTACATCTACCTCGTGGCCGTGCTCAACCAGGCGCATGAGGGTTCCTCCCATTGAGAACGCATCATCATCGGGATGCGGACTAAACACGAGTACTTTTTTGGGAAACGGCGCCGACCTTTCGGGTCGATTCGTATCATCCGCCGAGGGCTTACCTCCGGGCCAACCCGTAATAGTATGCTGAATCTGATTAAAAACCGCCAGGTTTATATCATAAGCTGGCCCCTCCCGAGTCAATAAATCACTCAACCCATTTTCGTTATAGTCTTCATCTGTAAGCTTTAGCACCGGCTTTTGACACATATCCGAAAGCCACACCACCGCCTTTTTAATCAACTGTTCCGACCAATCACACTCTCCCACAAGCCAGGGCGTCTTTTCGCGCGTTAACTCGAGCGCAGCAGCCTGATCAAGAATAACTTGCGTGTCCGTATGATCCTGAAGGTAAGTCGCTGGAACCTGCTCCGAAATTTCCCCTTCCAACGTACGGGCAACGATATCAGCCTTGTGTTCGCCCCACGCCATCAGAATAATTTTTTTGGCATCCAAGATCGTACCTATGCCCATGGTGATAGCCTGGCGCGGCACATTCTCCTCTCCATAAAAATCGGGGGCCGCATCTTTGCGCGTCAATTGATCCAGCGTAACAAGACGCGTTCTCGTATTTTTTACCGAACCCGGCTCATTAAAACCAATATGCCCCGTACGACCAATGCCCAAAAGTTGGAGGTCAAGTCCACCGGCATCTCTTATCTTTTCCTCATACCGGCGACAGTATTCTCCCACCTCATCCCGGTTCAGCGTTCCATCCGGGATATGGATGTGTTCCTCCTTTATATCGATGTGGTTAAATAGATTTTCATCCATAAACCGTACATAGCTCTGCACGGCTGTAGGCTCAATGGGGTAATACTCATCAAGATTAAAAGTAATAACATTCTTAAAACTCACCCCCTCTTCACGGTGATGGCGAATAAGCTCATCATAAACGCGGATAGGGGTAGATCCCGTTGCCAATCCAAGTACCGTTGGTTCCCCATTCTCGTTATTCTTCTGAATAAGATTAACGATTTGCTGTGCCACAAATTCCGAAGCCTCATCAGGATTTTCATATACATCTGTTGAGAGGCACTCATACGCATTCGAATCGGCCATTAAATTCTATAAATCTATTATTGGTCCCTGTTACACTATATAGACCGCTGAGAATGCCACTACCCCTAATTTTTTTTCATATTCCTTATAGCTTTGTCGAATATTTACCACATTTTTGAAATAATGATAGGGGCTCTCCACTTCCCGGCTGTCATATAACGTTCTGAATGGAAAAGCCTTAAGCATAAAATTACGGATGGGAAAACAACAACTACGATTGACGAAAACTCTTACAGCTATCATTTTCCTATGCCTGTCCTGTTTCCACCCCCATATTCTTCTGGCCCAAACCCCAACCTCAATTCCCAACATCAGCAATCAAGACCTCATTTTTGACGGCCAGCTAAACGAGTCGTTCTGGAAAGAACTATCTCCCATTAATATGACGATGTACCAGCCGGTCTACCAGGGAACAATGGCCGAGGAGAATGAAATCTATCTCGTATATAATCAGGATTACATCTATCTGGCCGCTAATCTTTACTACGAAGATCTTGACGATATTCGATCGAATTCCCTATATCGCGACGAATACAGCGGCGATGATACTTTTGCCCTCATCCTCGACACCTTCAACGACAATGAAAATGCGCAGTGGTTCTTTACCAATCCCGCCGGCACCCGTTTTGATGTTCTCATTTCGGACGATGCCGAAACCATCAATTTTGACTGGGATACCTATTGGGATGTTAAAACCGCCCGAACCAACTGGGGGTGGTCGGTAGAAATGAGAGTCCCTTTTTCCACTCTCGGCTTCCAAAGTGAAGATGACAAAACCATCATGGGCGTCAGCATCTATCGATATCTGGCAAAGCTAAATGAGCGATATATCTATCCCGCTGTTCCCCCTACCTGGGATAACGGATTCCGCAAACCATCGCAAGCCCAAAAAATTGTCCTCGAGAATATCAAAAGTGACGATCCCATTTATATTACCCCGTACCTTTTGGGTGGATTAGAACAAAACACCCAACTAAATAGTAGCGGCACTGCCTACAAAGCCACCCGCCAATGGACCTACGAACCCGGCGTTGACGTTAAGCTCAATCTTACCAGCAACTTAACCATGGATGTAACCGTCAATACTGACTTTGCACAGGTCGAGGCCGACGACGAACAAATAAACCTTACGCGCTTTCCCCTCTTTTTCAGCGAAAAAAGACGCTTTTTTCAGGAGCGTTCCTCTGTCTTCAATTTCGGCTTTACCCAAAATGGGCGCCTCTTTCACAGCCGGCGTATTGGCTTATCTAATACCGGAGAACCCGTTCGCATTTATGGTGGAATCCGAACCGTAGGCAAGCTCAACAATACCGACGTAGGATTCATCAACATGCAAACCGCCCCGGATGCCGGTTTGCCGTCCGAAAACTTCAACGTGATACGAGCGAAACGCAAAATCTTCAATCGCTACTCCACCATTGGCGGCATGTTCACCAGTCGTATTAGCAATAAAAACAGAAACAATTATTCCTACGGCACCGACGCCATCATCCGTGTTATCGGCGACGAATACCTGACGCTGAAACTTGCCCAAACCTATCAAGAGCAAGGTTTTGACCTCCTAAAAAACTCCCGCGCCCTCATTCAGTGGCAGCGACGCCGAAATGACGGACTCAGCTACAGGCTCGACTACGACCGCTCCGGCAACAACTTCAATCCCGAAGTTGGCTTCACCACCCGAAACGGCTTTTCCCTAATTCAAAACAACATCCAGTACAAGTGGATTACCGACCGCTCCCCCATTTTTCAAAACATTTATATTTCCAACTTCACTAACGCTTACAGGCGCCATGACGACGCCCAAATCGAAAGTGCCGTTATCAATCCCCAAGCCGGAACACGCACCAAAAACGGATCCTCATTCGACCTCCAAACTAATATCCGATACGAACATCTCCTGCGCTCTTTCCAGCTTTCCGATAATGCCATCATCCCGGCCGGCGAATACTGGTACCAAAATCTATCGATAAGCTACGGCGCACCAGACGGCTGGAAATTCCGCCCCGAAATGAACCTCCAACATGGTAACTTCTTCGACGGCAACCGAACCATGGCCTCCATTTCAACCGTCTGGAATCTCTCCAAACACTTTGAAATCAACAACGAATACGAATATAACAAGGTACAATTTCCCAGCCGGAACCAACGATTCGACGCCCACATCGCACGCTTTCGTCTCAAGACCGCACTTAACACCAAATTATCCCTCAACTCCTTTATACAGTACAATAGCGAAGTCGAAAAAACCAGCATTAACGCCCGTTTTCGATACAATATTGCCGAAGGCGACGACCTATGGATTGTCTACGACAACGTCATCAACACCCAGCGGCAGCAAGTCAATCTGCCCACTCTGCCCCTCTCCGGCTACCAAGCATTGCTGGTTAAATTTACCTACTCATTTAAGTTATAAGAAATTAATAGGTATTGTCCCTAATTACCCCTACCTTGCAGCGTTACATTTAATAACCCACCTACTTTAGTATATTTTTTGAAACGACGCGTTAGTACAACTCCTTTCTCAAGATAAAATTTAGTGGTGTACACAAATACAGTTCTATTATGACACAAGGAAAAGTAAAATTTTTTGACACTAAAAAAGGATTCGGATTCATCGCACCAGAAGACGGTAGCGGAGACATCTTTGTCCACCGAAACAACGTAGAGGGACTCGACTACAACGAGGGACTCGAAGACGGCGAATCCGTCGAATTTGAAGTTGAAGAAACACCCAAAGGCCTGAGCGCGATAAACGTTACAAGCCTCGATTACAAATAGTGTTTACCAGATTTTTATTTGGAGAAAAGCTCGCTTTTTAGCGGGCTTTTTCTATTTATAGCCCTTTATTCCCCTTCAAACAATCATTGCATCAGTACTCTCCCTTTTTTGCGGATGCTTATTAATCTGCAAAACCCCATCAATACAAAAATCACACCTCCCCAATTCCATTCCACCAGTAAACCAAATAAAAACAATGTGATACATTCATCTACAAAGATTCCCTACAAATCCCTTCTGGCACTATTACCGTAACAGCACTTAACTTCTTGACCGAACTATTACATATAACTGTGATCAACAATTATTAACCAAGAGGGTATGGGCATGGATCACCAACAGGGAGCCTCACAAACCATTCATAATCATGTCAAGAGAACAGCCATAACAGCGGTTATTCTTGCAACCGTCATTATAGCAGGCTGTAAAGACCCTCAGTTACCCGGCTTTTCCGACTCACTGGCCGAAAACCCATCCCCCGTACAGGTAATAGAAACTTCGCCCCCCGAAGATGCACAAGACGTAGAGCTAAACACCTACATACAAGCCATCTTCAACACCACTATCGACTCGACCAGTATTACCGACTCTACCCTTATCATTCGACAAGGCAATACCATCGTAGAAGGATCGCTTTCGCCCACCGACAGTGCCCTTACCTTTTTTCCTGCCAACGAATTTCAACGAGACCAAACCATTATCGCAACCATATCATCAACTATCGCTGATAGCCAAGGCAACACCATGGACCAAGATTTTGAATGGAGTTTCACCACCCGCGAAGCTACAACCCAAGAAATCACCCCTCCCACAGTTGCATCTACCGAACCATCCCCTGGCACTACCGACGTATCAGCCGAAATTAGCATCTATGCCCGTTTCAACAAAGCACTGAATCCATCTACCGTAAACAATAACACCTTTTTACTACGCACAAATAACAACAACATTTCAGGGTCGGTGAGCTACGAAGACTCAACAGCTATTTTCAACCCATCGGAAAACCTGCAAGATGGAACCGTATATACCGCTACCATTACCGACGACATCCGCGATCTGTATGGCAATGCGCCCAGCAATAACTATAACTGGAATTTTATCACCAAAGATGTAGATCGCACGCCGCCCCACGTGTCCTCCACCCGGCCGCGAGACGATGAAGATGACGTACTCTTTGACATCCAGATAACAGCGACCTTTAGCGAACGTGTAGACCCCGCTTCCGTCAACAGCAATACCTTTAGGCTACGGACAAACAACGGCAACGTCTCCGGATCAGTCCGTTATGAAGATGAAGACTCAACAGCTGTTTTTAATCCCTCAGAAACCCTGCAAGACGGCACCTTATTTACAGCCACGATCACTGATGGCATCCGAGACCTTAACGGGAATGCGCCAAGTAATAACTACAACTGGAATTTTACGACCAAAGAAATAGACCGTACTCCGCCCCGCGTGGTATCCACTAATCCTCGCGACGACGCAGATGAAGTATCCGATGATATTCAAGTAACAGCGACATTCAGCGAGTCCATGGATGCCTCTACCATCAACGAAGATACGTTTGGACTTTATCAATGGCGATTGGGGCAATACCGTCAGATTTCGGGATCGGTAAGCTACTCGGGAAATACGGCCACCCTTACTCCTCTAAGTGACCTCCGTAATGACCGACATTATGTGGCCATTATCAGTTCAGACGTTACCGACCTGGCCGGCAACGAACTGGGGGAAGTCTACCGCTGGAGTTTTAATACCGAGGACGACTAACAGCCTATCTACGCTATACAAACCGAAAAGACAGGGAGATACTAATAAAAATTCCAAAACGTGTTTCAAATAAATTATGAAATTTCATCAACACAAAAGTTTACAAGCCTCAACCCAAAGACGCCAGTTCCCTATAGACAGTGTGATAGATTCATCTACACATATTCCCTACAAAACCCCTCTCCCGCCGGTATAGTCATTGAACTTATGTTGATGTACTACAATAATTGGCCACTAATTTAACTAAAAAGGGAGAAAGGTATGTGCCACAAACAGGGAGCTCGACAAGCCATCTGCTATTATTCGACGAAAATTGCAATCATTATCGTGGCAATCGTTCTTGCAACAGGCTGCAAGAAATCAAATCAACCCGGCTTTAACGACTCGCTGGGGGAAGTCCCATCTCCCTTACAAGTGATTCAAACAACCCCCGATGACGATGCCACAAATATCGATCTCGACATTTCTATACAGGCTACCTTCAACACCTCCATCGATTCTACCACCATTAACAACAATACCTTTATTGTTCGCCAAGATACTACCCCCGTCTCTGGCTCATTCTTCTTTAGAGACAGCTCTGTTACCTTTGCTCCCACAAATGAATTTCAAAGAAACATGCTCATCAGTACAATCATCACCTCAGAAGTGGCTGACGTTAATGGCAACATTATGGAGCAGGATTTCAAATGGAGTTTTACCACCCGTCAAGCTACAACGGATGAAATTATCCCACCTGCCGTTACGTCTACCGAACCATCCCCCGGAGCTAGGGAAATATCAGCCGATATTAACATCTATGCCCATTTCAATAAAGCACTCAATCCATCTACCGTAAACAACAATACGTTTTTACTGCGCACAAACAACACCAGCATTTCCGGATCGGTTAGTTACAAAGATTCAATAGCTACTTTCAACCCATCAAAAAGACTACCGGACGGGGCCGAGTTCACCGCTACCATTACCGAGAACATCGAAGATCCTTTTGGCAATGCTCTGGACAACAATCACAGCTGGAGCTTTACCACCGAAGAGGTCGACCGCACTCCACCCAGCGTAGAATCCACCACCCCGCAAGATGGCCAGCAAGACGTGCCGGTGGATATCCAACTTACCGCCACCTTTAGCGAGCAGCTTGATCCGGCGACCGTCACCACCAACACCTTCCGGCTGCAATCCAGCAACGGCCCCATTTCCGGATCCGTTAGCTACTCCGGGACCACGGCCACCTTTACGCCGGATAACTCTCTGGCAGACGGTACCGACTTCACCGCCACTATTACCAATGGCATTGAGGATCTTAATGGGAATTCTCCCAACAATTACAACTGGAGTTTTACGACCAAAGAAATAGACCGTACCCCTCCGCATGTCATATCCACTAAGCCGCAAGATGGACAACAGAACGTTCCCGCTGGTATTCAACTGTCGGCCACCTTCAGCGAGCAGCTTGATCCATCTTCGGTAAACAATAATACGTTTAGACTACAAAGCAGTAACGGTAATATTTCCGGGTCGGTCAATTATTCCGGCACAACCGCGACCTTTATACCGGATAACCCTCTGGCGGACGGTACTACATTTACCGCGACTATTACCAATGGCATCGAAGATTTTAATGGCAATGCCCTGGACAACAATTATAGCTGGAACTTTACGACAGAAGTAATTGACCAGACGCCACCCAGCGTGGAATCGACCAATCCCCAAGACGGCCAGCAGGATGTGCCGGTGGATATCCAACTTACCGCCACCTTTAGCGAGCAGCTCGATCCGGCGACCGTCACCACCAACACCTTCCGGCTGCAATCCAGCAACGGCCCCATTTCCGGATCCGTTAGCTACTCCGGGACCACGGCCACCTATACCCCGGATAACCCTCTGGCGGACGGTACTACATTTACCGCGACTATTACCAATGGCATCGAAGATCTTAATGGCAATGCCCTGGACAACAATTATAGCTGGAACTTTACGACAGAAGTAATTGACCAGACGCCACCCAGCGTGGAATCGACCAATCCCCAAGACGGCCAGCAGGATGTGCCGGTGGATATCCAACTTACCGCCACCTTTAGCGAGCAGCTCGATCCGGCGACCGTCACCACCAACACCTTCCGGCTGCAATCCAGCAACGGCCCCATTTCCGGGGCGGTCAGCTACTCCGGGACCACGGCCACCTTTACCCCAGATAATCCTCTGGCGGACGGAACCTCGTTTACTGCGACTATCACCAATGGTATTGAAGATTTTAATGGCAATGCCCTGGATAACAATTATAGCTGGAGCTTTACAACCGAAGTCGTTGATCAGACGCCACCCAGCGTAGAATCCACAAACCCCCAAGACGGCCAGCAGGACGTGCCCGTAAATATTCAACTGTCGGCCACCTTCAGCGAGCAGCTTGATCCATCTTCGGTAAACAATAATACGTTTAGACTACAATCCAGCAACGGCACCATTTCCGGATCCGTTAGCTACTCCGGGACCACGGCCACCTTTACGCCAGATAATCCCCTGCCAGATGGAACCGACTTCACAGCCACTATTACCAATGGCATTCGGGATCTTAATGGAAATGCCCTGGACAACAATTATAGCTGGAGCTTTACCACAGAAGTAATTGACCAGACACCACCGAGCGTAGAATCGACCAATCCCCAAGACGGCCAGCAGGACGTGCCGGTGGATATTCAACTCTCCGCCACCTTTAGCGAGCAGCTCGATCCATCTTCGGTAAACAATAATACGTTTAGACTACAAAGCAGTAACGGTAATATTTCCGGGTCGGTCAATTATTCCGGCACAACCGCGACCTTTATACCGGATAACTCTCTGGCGGACGGAACCGACTTCACCGCCACCATTACCAATGGCGTCACGGATCTTAATGGCAATGCTCTGGGCAACAATTACAGCTGGAACTTTACAACCGAAGTCGTTGACCAGACACCGCCCACTGTCGAATCCACCACCCCGCAAGATGGCCAACAGGACGTGCGGGTAGATATCCAACTTACCGCCAGCTTTAGCGAGCAGCTTGATCCGGCGACCGTCACCACCAATACCTTCCGACTACAATCCAGCAACGGCCCCATTTCCGGGTCGGTCAATTATTCCGGCACAACCGCGACCTTTATACCGGATAACCCTCTGGCAGACGGAACCGACTTCACCGCCACTATTACCAATGGCATTGAGGATCTTAATGGCAATGCCCTGGACAACAATTACAGCTGGAACTTTACGACTGAAGACGAAGAGGAAGATGACTAACAGCCAGATTGCTTAACACAAGTCGAATACTGGGTGGGAATCAAATAAAAATACGGAAGCGTGTTTCAATTTAGTGATGAAAACCCCTATATTTGTCACGCTAAAAATCTGGCGAAATTGCCCAAGTGGCGGAATTGGTAGACGCGTATGCTTCAGGAGCATATGGGGATCTTCCCCGTGGAGGTTCGAGTCCTCTCTTGGGCACTTAACCCCTTGTAAGTTATTGACTTACAAGGGGTTACTATGTTAGGTGCAAATATTAGTACAAACATTTCGATATTCGCGCATGTAAGTAACCATCTTCCACCTGCGTTCAGGGGTTACAACTTTTTTCGACAGTGTCTTTGAGGGCATAATGGACCAGACTCAGGTCCGCATACATGCGCTTAAGTCTGGAATTTTCTGCTTCAAGCTCTTTAATACGGGCCAGCTCACTCACGCTGAACCCCGCCATACTTGGCTTTCCAATTGTAGAAGATCGCATCACTGATGCCATGCTCGCGACAGATGTCTCGGACCTTCAATCCCTGCTCCTGTTTGTTGAGGATCGAGATGATTTGGAAGATATAGTCCTCGATTTTGGAAAAAGCCTCCCAAAGTTTTCAAAGAAGTTATTAGAGGATATGGGAGAAGATACGACCTACTGATCAACAAAATAATATCCAAAGAGATACCTACTATCCCTATTTCTCCCTTTCTAAAATTGTAGTACCTTATTATCTGTTATCAGAAATCAACTTCGGGGCTATGAGAATTATCACTATCAGTTTTCTTGTAATTTTGTTAGCATCCTGCAGATCGTCGCTGCCCCCGGCGGAACCGTCCATCAATATGATGGACAATGCGGACACGATCATTCTCACCTTTGATGAAGCTCCTTCCCAAGCCTATCAAAACTTTGAGGTGCACCTTGGCAACATGGGCTTTACAGTACTCCGATCCAACGAGCAGCCTATGACGCTCGAAACACGGTACAAGCAATTTGATCCCACCATCTTAAGGCTTTTCGGCAGCTATTCTATGAAAATAAACGCCTCAGTAAAAGATTCCGCTCTCCATATCACGGGCACCTTGGCCAGTGGAACGGAAGTAGAAAATGCGGGCGGCAAAAACAGTCCCGTTAAAAGCGGATGGAACCAGCTGGTCTCTATAGCCCGCGAATTTCCCCACCGTCAACTCTTTTTCAGCCGCAACGAATAACTTCTACCCACTCTTCCCTTCTGATGTCACATTCCGGCCGGCTATTTCGTCTTATAATGTTACCTCGAATTAAAACACATTATCATGGACGAGCTGGAATTAACTACAACAACCGAAAATAGTAGTAACCAAAGCCCGCGCATAGCACCTATTGAAAATCCACGGAGCATCAAGCTTAAGCTGGCCTACTGGCTCACAAAGAAAAAGATGGGTAAAGTCATTACTCCCATAAAAGTAGTTCAGGCGCGGATGACAGATACCCTCTCACTCTCCCAAAAACTAATGAGCATCGAAAAAAATCTATCGCTGTCAAAAGACCTGGTGTTTTATATCAAAAGCTATATAGCAACACTCAACGGCTGTTCGTTTTGCATCGATATTGCCAAGGCTGCGGCCGAAGATGAGGTCGAAATTCAAAAATATGAACAGTTGCTCAACTATCAATCTTCCGACGTTTTTAGTAAGGCCGAGAAGACAGCACTCAGATATGTGGAACAGGTTACCCTTGAAAAAGAAGTGGCTGATCCTCTTTTTGAGGAACTGCAACGCTATTACAATGATACAGAAATTGTGGAAATTACGTGGCTCAATGCCACAGAAAACTATTACAATCTTATCAACAAACCGCTGCAGATAGGTACTGACAACCTCTGCTCTGTATAGCATAATACTATTATGGATGCTGATAATAAGACTACAATCTTTAATCGACATCGGGCAGAACTCATCAATATTGCCTACGGAATGCTGGGGAACCTACCGGATGCTCGAGATATTGTACAGGATGCCTACATCAAGTGGAATGAGTCCGACACGGAGGTTCACAATCACGAAAGTTATCTAAAAACGATTGTCTCCCGACTTTGTATTGACCGATACCGGTCGGCGAAAAGTCAGCGGGAGGAATATATGGGACCATGGCTGCCCCAACCTGTTGTAGATTCGGACTCCAATCTTCCAGATTCTAATATTGAACTCCACGAAAAGCTGACTGTTGCCCTACTGTATCTTTTAGAAAATCTGTCCCCCGATCAGCGAGCCATATATCTGCTCCACGACGTTTTCGGCTACAAATTTTCTGAAATATCAGAACTGGTTGACAAAAAGCCGGCAACTTGCCGGAAGGCCGCGCAGCGGGCACGCCAAAATATCCAGCATAGCACGATATCCAATATTACCCCTAACCCAGAATCCCAACAAATCGTAGATGAATTTATCGAAGCACTCTACCTCCGCGATATGGATAAGCTTCAGGCAATATTAACGGACAATGCTGTTCTGTATTCCGATGGAGGTGGAGAAGTAACGGCAGCTCCTAAACCCATCGATAGCATGAAAAAAGTAAGCAAGTTTTTGATCAGCATTGCAGAAAAAAATGAGGCCGATATTGATCTTGAGATGACTTCCGTTAATAATTGCCCCGGCTTTAAAGTATATCAACGGGAAACACTCCACAGTATCTGGACCTTCCATATTCACAGAAGTAGAATTTCTGCAATCTTTGTGATATTAAACCCATCAAAGCTCGAAGCTTACGAATAAGTTATAATATTTCGTTCTGCCAACGCCCGGTATAACTGCTCAATCGTATTCGTCAAGTCGCGGTCCGTAGCTACCTCAACAAGCTGCTTACCCTCCAACTCTGCGGGCGGTTCATAGCGACGATCCAATTTATCAAAATCTTCAATGCGCGCATCGGAAATAACATCATCCTGATTTTCACGGGCTTTAAGCCGCTGTTTTATAATGTTCTCAGGAGCCTGAGCCTCAACAAATAACAGCTGCACATTGAGAGACGTCAACTTCTTTATCAGCTTTTCTCTCGATGATCTGCTGCTGAATGTGGCATCCAAAATAATACTTTTCCCTGCCCTGATGTTAGACTCTGCCTTATCCAAAAGCTGTTGATACGTTTGCTCTGACATCTTTTCAGAATATAAAGTATCCCGTTTGGTAGAAGGCGTCCGTTCTTCGAGTGGCAAACCAGCCAACCTTTTTCTGATTTCATCGGTAGAAAAATATTCGATGCTAAGCTTTTTGTGCAGGTGACGAGCAAGCGTACTTTTGCCTGTACCCACCTTCCCCATAAATATAATTGCCGATGGCCGCGATCCCAGTAACGCATAGCGCAGTGAAAGATCGAAATATTGCTGGGCGGTTTGCCGGGCTCGCTGACGATCCTTTTTGGGTACTTCCGGTTCCCCGCTTTGCAGACTTTTTACTTTGCCCTTTACGTAGGCGCGGTAACACTTGTAGAAATCAATAATCTTGGGCAGGTCGGGGTCATCCAACTTCTCGGCCATCTGATCAATAAAATAGCGCTCGTCACTCCAGCGATCATTGAAATCCAAGTCCATAGCCAAGAAAGCTAAGTCCACGGCCAAATCACCATACCGAAATCGATCATTGAATTCGATGCAATCATAGATCTGCACGCTGTCAGGCGTAATGTGGATGTGCTCAAGGTGCAG
The DNA here is from genome assembly GCF_038594945.1 of Fodinibius sp. Rm-B-1B1-1. Classification (NCBI taxonomy): domain Bacteria; kingdom Pseudomonadati; phylum Balneolota; class Balneolia; order Balneolales; family Balneolaceae; genus Fodinibius; species Fodinibius alkaliphilus. The sequence continues at coordinate 1,528,032 of NZ_JBCFYD010000001.1, read as the reverse complement.
ATCACCATGGCCGTCAACAATGCGCTTTTGAGCAACCCGTCGCTCAAAAAGACCACCGCGTTTTTCAAAATATTGATTCGTAAAATATTGAATGGCCTTATAGGCATTCTCTGCTATGGTTTCGTCCACAAAATCGCGGGTCTGCTCAAAATTTTCATCCGTATTTACTTTAATGCTCTCGATCTCTCCGTATTGTAAGATCTCTTCATCAGGCTGCTGACTCAAGTAAAAATCAGCCAGCTTGTCGGCCACTCGATCGAGGTGTTTTTTACTGAGGGTATCCTGCTCAAGATAACTGTGCAGAAAATACTCTTCCGGCAGCTGCTTCATTTTTACGGCGTACTCAACGACTTTATCGTCCGCCGCTTTCTCATCCGTCAACTGGTACGAATCCCCATCTTTTACAATAGCAGCTACTCCAAGATATATACCATCTGACAGCCGGCGATTTAGTTCCACTTCTCGGTCACAAAATTTCCTACGCTTTTCGAGCGAACTGTAATCCAAGAACCCAAAGTCGACCGACTTTTTGCATTTATACACGTATGGAGAAGCGATAAAAACATGCGAAATATGCGTCTGTACATGGGTCACTGAATCCGGGCTATGGGCATATGCGTCGGGCGATTGTAAGAACGAAATGAGTGGTGAATCCATGGGAGACAACCATATGTTGTTAAAGCCAGTGATAATACTTTCTCTGATATGTAAAGTACAAAAATCCCCTATCTAACATTCAGATATCATTGATTACTTTTGACATATTAATGAGATAATTTTTCGCTGTAACTATATGTTTTTACAGTAATTTGAAGTAAATTTTAAAACTACCAACAAAAACAGTGAGCATAACGGAGCATACATCATGAGATTTCTAATTGGCCTTATCACGACTATTCTATTGACAAGCCTGAGCGTAGATGCAGAGGCGCAGCTATTAAATCGACTTAAAAAGAAGGCGCAACAAGCCGCAGAACAAAAAGCCGAAGAAAAACTGGCAGAGCAGGTCCAACGGGCCGCCGAGCAAGCCGTAGAACGATCTTGGAATTCGATCTTTGGGGAATGGGAGGCCGATAGTTCCAATGGAATGCGGGTCCCGTTCGCGATGAGCAGTAATATTAAAATGGAGGATCAATATGCCTTCCAAACAGTAACGACGATGGAGGTACAATCACGCGATAAAAATGGCAAGGAAGAAGAGCCACTTATCATGGATATGCACTTTAGTGATGACGGTACTTATACTGGCACCAAGTTCCGCTCCGAGGAGATGGAAAAACAGGAAGGCGACCTTTTCATTATTTACGACTTCACGAACGAAGCGATGCTCATGCTAATGGAAAATGAAGGTAACAAATTTTCTTTTGGCTATGCATGGGATCAGCATGTTACTGCAAATGACAGCCTTTTGCAGGACGATACCAATTGGGATGAGCTCGAAGAGTGGCGCGGATATGAGAAGATTGGCAGCAAAAATATTTTGGGCTATGCTTGTGATGGATATCGATCTCAAACCGATGAGGAAACCGTGGAAGTTTGGGTAACCCGCGACGAGGATTTTGGGATGACGCAGCTTTTTAAAGCGCATGCCAATGCCAAACAGATGAGAGGCAAAATTCCCGACGAGTATCCCCACGGCATGGTTATGGAAATGAAAAGTGATAATCATAACACCGGAGAACAGGTTACCATGACGGTGACAGACATCAAGAAAAATGAAAATATTTCGTATCTCATGGCCGACTATCCTCCCATGAGTTTAGGCAAAACCTCATCCGACAAATAACCCATATTTTAATTGATATAAATGGCAGGCATGCCTATCCTCATTGACGCAAAATGTAAGGCCGAAAAGAGCGAACAGATATTATGGATGAGTTGAAAGTAAAAGGAAAAGTCGCACAAATCCTCGAAGAACAGTCCGGAACAGGTAAAAACGGGGAATGGCGTAAGCAGGATTTTATCTTGGAAACGCCGGGCAAGTATCCCAAGAAAATTTGTATTACCCAGTGGGGCGATAAAATTGACCAGTTTAATGTTCAGGAGGGCGAAGAAGTAACAGTGTATGTAGATCTACAGAGCCGAGAGTACAAGGGCAATTGGTATACCGATGTCAAAGCCTGGAAGGTGGAACGTGGGGACGGAGACTCAGACGATCCCGAGGAAAATGTCATTGATATGTCGGATATGGACCACGACGTACCCTTTTAATTGGGCTATAGAATAGTTGCTATCAGGTAGATGCTAAATCCCATAGCCGATGTGAGAAATAAAATAATTCCATAAGCCTCGGCAGCACTACTTCCATTTCTTTTTATGGCGGTAACTGTGTTTTTTACCGGTCCCTTCCAAAGCCAAATTAAAAGTCCTAAACCTAATACAACCGCCAACAGAATAAGTACCATTTATCTAAACTATTCCTTGTCGTGTAATTCAATCTCCCAATATAGAAGCTAAACTTGCAACTTATGGGTATTCTTCTATTCTTAGTCATGTTAATTTTATTAGGGGTACATTAAAATACAAAATTAAACCAAGGAGAGCTTATGGAATGGTATGTTAAAGTATTAAAGCAGTATGCTGAATTTGAAGGCCGTGCTCGTCGTAAAGAGTTCTGGATGTTTTCACTGGTTCATTTCTTAATAATTATGGCGCTACAAACGGTTATGATAATGTTTGGAGGAATGAACCCCGAATCAAGTATTGGCTTAGTTATTATGAGTATTCTGGGCTTGTATTCGTTGGCCGTTTTCATTCCCAGCTTAGCGGTAAGTGTTCGCCGGTTGCACGATACGGGACGCAGCGGATGGTGGCTCCTTATCGGCTTTATCCCCGTAATCGGGACGATTGCCTTAATTGTGTTTTATGTTCAAGACAGTCAGCCGGGCGCTAACCAGTACGGCGAAAATCCCAAAGAAGTGGGATCTACGGCCGTGGCGTAAATACGCTTTTTATGTTGATTTGATAACCGAGCTTGTTCACTACATGGACAGCTCGGTTTTTCTATTTCTAATCGTCCTTAATTTACCCTTGTAACAATGCAACGCATCGTCACGTGATTTAATTAAAAAAGAGTTGTACCCTCGATCAACCATCACGGAAGGATTTGCCACTACAGGCTAAGAGTCAACTCTTTTCTGAAAAAAACAAATATTTACCCCTGATTATTAAAAAACACGTCGGGCCGCTAAAAACCGATTGCGCCAATAGCTTTTTCCGAGTTTACTTATCATCACCCCATTTGAGGTTGAGGCATGTAAAAATTCTCCACTATTAACAGCAATGCCCACATGCAGTGTTTTTCGTCCCGTTTTAAAGAATACGAGATCGCCCGTTCGCACAGCACTTCTTCGAATTTTATTGCCCACACTTAACTGCTCTTTGGTATTCGTTGGCACATCAATCCCAAAGTAATCATCAAGTACAATATTGACGAGTCGTGAGCAATCAACCCCTTCCTGTGATCCTCCTCCCAGCACATAGGGAGTGCCCTGCCAGTCACGATATGCCTGCATTAATGAAGCTTTAACCTCATTCAGGGAAGATACTTTCATAGCAGGTTGAACTGCCTCATCAGCTGAAGACGGTGTAGAACTTTCAGTAGCCGTTGAGGTATCTGAACCTGATGACGTTGAAGGTCTATCAGAAGCAACAGGCCTTGATGGCGGCTGTGAGGAACGCGGCACCACACCACAGGCTACGCCCATCAATCCTACCAATACCACAACTAAAACCGTCTGTATTTTCATTGATAACCTTCTCATAATTTCAGCTTAAACTCTTCCTTAAATGATCTATATTTAAGGGTTTAAAGACAACCACAAATTAAGCGTTTATTGAACAATGCAACTTCTGGTAAATGTTGATCATATTGCCACCTTGCGCAACGCCCGCGGCGAAGGGTATCCTAATCCCGTTGAAGCAGCCAAGGTATGCGAACACGCTGGTGCCTCTGGAATTGTGTTTCACCTGCGCAAAGATCGTCGACATATTAAGACCGAGGACGTATATCAGTTAAAGAAATCGGTTCAGGGCGATCTCGATTTTGAAATGGCCGCCACCGACGAAATGCTCGATATCAGCAAGGATGTTAATCCCGAACTGGTAACTCTTGTTCCCGAAAGCCGTGAAGAACTCACCACCGAAGGCGGACTGGACATGGAAACGGTTTTCGATGACTTTCGAGATCGTGTCTTCCCGGCTTATGCAGATACCAATATTGCCATAAGTCTCTTTATCGATCCCAATAAAAAAGACATTGAGTTAGCTGCCGACTTAGGCAGTGATGCCATTGAGCTACATACTGGTACATATGCCAACGCCACGACTGAATCCGATAAAAAAGCAGAATTGGATCGACTTAAAGAAGGGGCCGAACTGGCTCACGAGCTGGGCATGAAAGTGAACGCCGGCCACGGACTGAACCTCGATAATCTGGAACCACTGGTAGATCAAGTGCCCCACCTGAATGATATCAGCATTGGTCATGCATTGGTTTCCTCGGCTCTTTTTTATGGATTGAATAAAACTGTGAAAAAATTCTTGCGCATCATGAAAAACCCTAATAATTAATTGCATTAATCCTCGGAGCTAAGGCTCCCTATATTTCTCGTATCTATGGAAAACACAGAAAATCATCGCTCAGGATATGTTGCCATTTTGGGCAAACCCAATGCCGGTAAATCTACGTTGATGAACCGACTGCTTGGTAATAAAATTTCGATCACCACGCACAAGCCACAAACTACGCGACATCAGATTATCGGGATTCATTCGGAAGAAGATATGCAAATTATTTTCCTTGATACGCCCGGCGTCATCGATCCCAAATACGAGCTCCAAAAAGCAATGATGAAAACGGTAGATCGCGCACGTACTGATGCCGACATTTTGCTGCTCATTGTGGATGTAAAGGATCACAAGATACCGGGACGCATTTACAAGATGTTTTCCTCGATGAAGGGAAAAGATATATTTCTAATCCTCAACAAAATCGATAAAGTCACCGATCAGGAAGCCGAGGGCGTAGCTCGAAAACTTGAGGAAGAATTCGATTTCGACGATACGTTTTTTGTTTCAGCACTCAATGGAGATGGGCTCCAAAATTTGATGGATCACATCAAGGAGCATATCAAACCGGGTCCGCCCTTTTATCCAAAAGATATGCTCAGTGAGCAGCCGGTACGCTTTTTCGTCGCCGAAATGATTCGCGAGCAGCTCTTCCTGCTTTATCACCAGGAAATCCCCTATTCTTCTACTATTGATATTGTTCAGTATGATGAACGCGACGACCTTGATTACATCAGTGCCGATATTATTGTAAATCGCAATTCACAAAAAGGCATTTTAATAGGAAAGGGCGGAAAAGCTATCAAAAAATTGGGGAAAAGCGCACGCGAAGTCATTGAAGCTTTTGTGGATAAAAAAATCTACCTGGACCTGCATGTAAAAGTACGCGAAAAATGGCGCGAAGATCCCAGTAGAGTTCGGCATTATGGATATTAGTAGATGATAATCCGCAAAGTTTTAGAAAGTTTGCGGATTCCTATCAATCTGTTTTATGAGCATGAATAAAATCTTGCCTTCCGCAAACCATTTAAACATTTCTTCGCATTTTAAATTCGCTTATTTACTCGATATGATACTGTAGTATGAACTGTAAGACCAATCCATAATGCTATCTACAAAACCATGTTTTATTGGGTTTCGAAGACCCTGAGGGTTTTTCTTATGATAAAACTCCACCAATTCCTCCCTACTTTTTACCCGTACCATAACATGAAAATGATTTGGCATCAGACAGAATGCATATGTATCAGCGATGGGTGGAATATAGTTTTGAAATCTCTTTAAAAAGAATCCGTAATTTGTATCTTCTCTGAAGATAAGATTTTTGGCATTTCCATGATTAAAGACATGGTAAACTGTATTCGACTCAAAAAGCTCTCTATTATTTCCCAAAACAGCACTCTTGTATGAATATTTTTTCCAAACGATATAATTCTACTTTAACGAAAAAGAAAAACGCCCCCTTTAAACTTGGACTGACAATAGTATTACTGTTGTTTTCGGCAACTTCTTTTGCTCAAAGCTCCGGGGTTCTGGCCACAACCAAGGATTCTCTTCGCGGCTCTATAACTGCTGAACGCGGCTGGTGGGAGGTCGTTTATTATGACTTGAACGTTACCATCCAGCCTGCGGATTCTTCCATCACCGGATACAACCATATCACCTACCGCGTTGTTGACAAGCCAAAGCGTATGCAAATTGACCTGCAGGATCCGCTCAATATTGACCAGATCACGCAAAACGGAAACCCACTCGAATATCAGCGGGCTGAAAACAGTTATGCCTATATGGTAAATATGCCAGATAGCCTTCAAAAAGATTCTCTTTATACGATCTCTGTTTATTACCAAGGAAAACCAAAAGTAGCCGAAAATGCGCCCTGGGACGGCGGTTTTGTTTGGGAGCAAGATTCACTCGGCAATCACTTTATTGCTACCGCCAATCAAGGACTTGGTGCCAGCGTGTGGTGGCCCAACAAAGATCATCAATCCGCAGAGCCCGACAGTATGAGCATCAATATTACGGTGCCCAGTAAAATCAAAAATGTCTCGAATGGACGGCTACGCGACACCACCAAGCATGACAATGGCATGACTACTTGGCACTGGTTCGTATCCAATCCCATAAATAATTACAATGTAGCAGTAAATGCTGGCAACTACGTAAATTTTAGCGATACGTATGACGGCAAAGACGGAACCCTTGATCTGGATTACTGGGTGCTGGAACACAACCTCGACAAAGCGAAACAACAGTTCGAGCAGGTAAAGCCTATGATGCAGTGTTTTGAAGATTGGTTTGGCCCCTACCCTTTTTATGAGGATAGTTTTAAACTGGTAGAAACGCCGCATCTGGGCATGGAACACCAAAGTGCAGTAGCTTATGGAAACGGCTATCAAAATGGCTATCGCGGCACTGACTTATCAGGTACCGGCTGGGGATTAAAGTGGGATTTTATCATAATTCACGAAACCGGGCACGAGTGGTGGGGCAACAATATCACTACAAACGATGTTGCCGACATGTGGGTACATGAAGGTTTTACCAGTTATTCAGAATCCATCTATACCGAATGTCGCTTTGGCAAGGAAGCCGGCGCCGAATATACACGTGGAATCCGTGATGGTATTGAAAATGAGGAACCCATCACAGGAAAATATGGATTGAACAATGAAGGTTCCGGCGACATGTATAACAAAGCACACAATATGTTACACATGATTCGCCAGATTATTGGTAACGACAGCCAATGGAAAGAAATCCTCCGTGGAATTCAAAGAGATTTCCGCCATCAAATTGTGACTGCCGACCAAATTGAGCGCTATATCATCGAACAATCCGGGAAAGATTTAGATGACGTTTTTGATCAATATGTACACTATACCGACATCCCAACCTTCGAATATCATATTAAAGATGATGTGCTTTATTACCGATGGAAAGCCGACGTTGACCATTTTGATATGCCACTCGAAGTAACACTTAACGATAATGGATACTCTGTGATTCATCCAACCTCTGAACGATGGAAACGCACAAAGCTGGAATTATCTGACCCGTCAAATTTTTCATTACATGTAGATTATTATGTGAATAAAGATTTGGTGAAACATGTTGAATAGTTGATGCTGAAATCCACCAACCCAAAAAAGGGAATACAATGAAAAAACAGGCCATAGATAAACTCCAGGAAAATGTTGTGGGTGACAAAAACTCCAATGGAAAGATTTCAGATATCTTACTCAAAGCTATCGAAACAACCAGTGAGATGGTTGTCATAACAGATGCTCCGGAAAAAATTGGCAACGAACAAATTATCTTTGTAAACAAAGCATTCGAACGTATTACCCAGTATTCAAGAGATGAAGTTATGGGCAAAACCCCGTCTCTTTTGCAAGGGCCTAAAACGGATCGCCAAGTTATTGAGAAGCTTATTCATAAGCTTAATGTCAATGAACGATTCGAAGGAGAAACCTTCAATTATAAAAAGGATGGTACACCCTATCGTGTTCGATGGAGCATTGATCCCATTTACAACGAAGAGGGAGAAGTAACCCACTATGTATCCGTACAAAATGATCTTACCAAAGACTGGAAGCGGAAACAAAAAATGAAGGAGATAATAGAAGAACGCGAAACACTGATTAAGGAAACCCACCACCGCATTAAAAATAATTTGGCTACTATTACCGGCCTGCTCGAGCTGCAAATAATGAAGACCGATTCGCAGGAAGTAACGAATGTACTCTCTGAAAGTATGAATCGCGTACAGTCCATTGCCTCCATTCACCAAAAGCTTTACCAAACAGATGGCTTGGCAAGCATTAAGCTGGAAAGCTATATCCACGACCTTGTAGATCAGCTTAGCGAATCAATGGAGACTCTGAACGGAAACTCAAATATCTCCTTCGACTTGAACCTTGATCCTGTTTCGCTCAATACCAGGCAAGCCGTTCCATTAGGATTAATTTTAAATGAACTTATCACTAATGCCAATAAGCACGCTTTTGAAGATGAAGGTGGCACGATCTCTATCTCCTGCTACAAGAAAGACGATCAATTTTATGTTGCAGTTAGTGATAATGGGAAAGGCCTTCCCGACGGTTTGGATATTTCAAACACAACATCCCTGGGGCTCAAGCTTATTGAATCGCTATGTAACCAATTGGGGGCAGAATACTCCTTCCGTTCTGACGATGGCGTCCATTTTAACATGAGCTTTAGTATTGATTAATAGCTTGACATACATTTGTAACTAACAATTATATCCCCACACATTTAATACTTGTTTGATTTAAAACAATCACTTATGTTAGAATTGAAATTCAAAACAGCTCAAGTCATGAAACGAATTAACACATATTTTTATCGCCTCTGTTGCATGTGTATGCTTATGTCGCACCTGCAACCGAAGGACTGATTCGTTTTACACTTGTAAAACAGATTCAAAGCCCTTCGGTCGATCCCGAAGGGCTTTTTTAGTTATTGTACGATTGTTCTTTTGATTTAGTGAGCACTCTTATCCAGAAAAGCTGAGGGATCAGGCCCGAAGACGCTTTGGCAACCATCCTGCATTTTTATGCACGGAAAGGTGCCACTTCCTGCTCCGTATTACGGGGAAAGATGAGAGAACAGGCCATACTTTTAGCAAAGTAGATATCAAGCCTCTTCTTAGATCTGCCCCCTACGCGGCGCAAGATCTTGGAAGGGGCTTTTTTATTTGATGTGATAAACAAATTCAATCACGAAAATTTCATGAAATCTACTTTTAACAGCTGGTACGACAAAAAGATGCGGGCGACCGAAGCGCTCGAAGCAGAAACAAACCGCGCTGAGAAAACACTCAATACTATCTCGACCATTGCCATAGTTGGTCTCTCACGCAGTTTTCACAAGGATAGTCAGTTTGTAGCTCGCTATCTGCAAAATGCCGGCTACAACATCGTACCCGTAAACCCCAATGCGGATAAAATCTTAGGCAAAAAAGCCTATCCGGATTTGAAAAGCATTCCTCATCCCATTGATATCGTGGATGTATTTCTACCACCTGCTCATATCCATAAAGCCGTTGATCAGGCCCTGGTAATAGATCCTAAGCCAAGAGCAATCTGGCTGCAGCTTGGTACAGGAGAACAAACCGATGAAATAAAAAAGGTACAAGGAACAGGAATTGAAATTTACGAAAACCGATGTATCAAAGTCGATCACCAGTTTTTAATTCGACCCAAAAAGGAATCAACCAATAACAACTAATACACAACCACCAACACTATGAGTACTAACGGAAAAGAAGAACGCAATCTAAAATTTGAAACCCTGCAACTTCATGCCGGTCAAGAACCTGATCCCACCACGGGATCGCGCGCCGTGCCCATTTATCAAACCACCTCGTATGAGTTTGATGATACCGAGCATGCGGCCACACTTTTTGCCCTTAAAGAATTTGGCAACATCTACACCCGAATCATGAACCCCACCAGTGATGTTTTTGAAAAACGCATCGCTGCTTTAGAAGGTGGAGCTGCCGCTGTTGCTACGGCATCAGGACAATCAGCTCAATTTATGACCATCGCTACCATCGCCCAAGCCGGTGACAATATCGTCTCTACCAGTTTTCTCTATGGAGGAACCTACAATCAATTTAAAGTTACTCTTCCGCGACTGGGCATTGATGTAAACTTTGCTGAGGATGATAAAGTCGAAAGCTATGAGGCCCAAATTGATGAAAACACCAAGGCTATTTATGTAGAATCAATCGGGAATCCCCGTGGCAACGTACCGGATTTTGAAGGTCTCTCTGCCCTGGCTGATAAACATGGCATCCCACTTATTGTAGATAATACCTTTGGTGCTGCAGGATCTATAGCACGTCCCATCGAATATGGTGCTAATATTGTTACCGAATCAGCTACCAAATGGATTGGCGGTCACGGTACCAGCATTGGCGGTGTTATTGTAGATGCCGGAAACTTTAACTGGGGTAATGGGAACTTCCCGGTCTTCACGGAACCTTCTCCAGCCTATCACGGGCTCAATTTCTGGGAGACTTTCGGTCCTGATGGTCCGTTTGGCAATATTGCTTTTGCCATTCGTGCTCGGGTAGAAGCACTGCGCGATTTCGGTTCAGCCCAGTCGCCATTCAACAGCTTTTTGCTGCTTCAGGGACTTGAAACCCTCTCACTACGTACCGAACGACACTGCGAAAATGCACTTGAATTAGCTAAGTGGCTTCGCAAACAAGAAGTCGTAGATTGGGTCAATTATACCGGACTCGAAGATCATCCGTATCACGAACGCGCTAAAAAATATCTAAATGAAGGGAAATTCGGCGCTGTTCTCACCTTTGGCGTAAAAGGTGGACTTGACTCGGCCCGAACCTTTATCGAAAACGTAGAAGTTGCCAGTCACCTGGCGAATGTAGGTGATGCCAAAACGCTCGTCATTCATCCTGCTTCTACCACCCACCAGCAGCTTAGCGATGAAGAACAGGCGGCCAGTGGCGTAGAACCGGATCTTATCCGCGTTTCGGTAGGTATTGAGCATATCGATGATATTAAAGAAGACTTCGAAATCGCATTCAAAAAAATCAAGCAACCAGCATAATTCAAAGCCATCGGATGGCTGAATTGGCCATCCGGTGGATAATTTGCATTACTTGACAACAATATGAGCAACAAACAATCACATACTTTTGATCAGCCTTTTGTTACGGAGGGCGGAGCTACGATTCCCGAACCAACCATTGCGTATCAAACGTGGGGGACCTTAAATGATACAAAAGATAATGTCATTTTGGTTTGCCACGCTTTGACCGGCAACACCTCCGTTGATGAATGGTTTGGTGGAACATTTGGCCAAAACAAGACCCTTGATCCCAACAAACATTTTATCATCTGCCCCAATGTACTTGGCAGTTGTTACGGCACCAGCGGGCCGACATCCATCAATCCCGAAACCAATAAACCATACCGTGCTGATTTCCCTAAGGTCACGATCCGTGATATTGTTCGCCTACAGCAAAAACTATTGGATAAACTCGATATTAATGCGATAGAACTGGTAATTGGAGGATCCATGGGCGGCATGCAAGCACTGGAGTGGTGCATCATGGATGAGCGTCCGCAATCGGCCGTACTTATTGGGATGGGGGAAAAACATCGCCCCTGGGCCATTGGCATTAGCCATACTCAACGACAGGCCATTTACAACGATCCCAACTGGGAGGATGGTTTCTATTCCAAAGAACAGCCCCCAAAAGACGGATTGGCACTGGCACGTATGATTGCGATGAACAGCTACCGCCATCCCTCTGATTTTGACAAAAAGTTTGGCCGCAGGCTCCAAGACGGGCAATCACAATACGAAGTAGAATCGTATCTCAACTACCAAGGCGAAAAGCTCGTAGACCGCTTTGATGCGGTTTCATATGTGCGGCTTACCCAAGCTATGGATTCTCATGACATCAAACGAAGTCGACCGCGAATCGGAGAAACACTGGCCGGACTCACCATCCCTGTAAAAGTTGTTGGTATCAACAGTGATATGCTTTATCCCCCTGGCGAATGCCGCGAGCTGGCAGAGCTTTTACCCAACGGTCGTTACGAGGAAATATCGTCTCCACACGGCCACGATGCCTTTTTAATCGAATTTGATCAACTGAATCCGATCATAAAATCATTACAATCAGAACGATCTGAACAAGCAGTTTCATAACAATGTCACAGGCAGAAACACATATCCTAAAATTTGGCGGTTCATCTCTAAAAAATACCGCTCTCATTCAACAATCGGTAAAAATCGTTGCTAATAGATTGGACGAAGCAAATCCCGTTGTGGTTGTTTCAGCTATTGGCGGTGTTACAAATACGCTTATCGAAATAGCTGAGAACTACCGCGATGACAACAGCTATATGTATCGAACATTAAATAAACTTGAACGTCGCCACCGTCAACTGTTTGACAGTTTGGTATCTATGAGCCATCCCAGCCGTGGGTACCTGCAAGACCTGTTCATTGAACTTCGAACAACCCTGAATAATCATGAACTCAAAACCAAAAACTACCGGGCGTGGAAAGACCAAATTTTATCGATTGGGGAACGAGCCTCTGCCCTTATTTTTTCGGCCGCACTTTCTGAAAAAGGATATCAGGCTCAGTCGTATGAAGCACATCACTTTATTAAAACTGATTCTACCTTCGGTCAGGCCAATGTTGATCGCAGTTTAAGCAGAAAACTTATTCGTGAATTTATCCTGCAACAAAAAGCCATTCCGGTGATAACCGGCTTTATTGGCTCTGATGAAAAGCAGAATATTACCACGCTGGGCCGATCCGGTTCTGATTACACGGCCGGACTCGTTGCCGATGCACTACATGCCGACCACCTCGAGATATGGACCGACGTCGACGGCGTCTTGTCGGCTGATCCCCGCTGGGTTGACAACACCGAGTCGATTGAACAGCTCAGCTTCGGGGATATCTCTGAACTTTCTGCTCACGGAGCCAACGTCATTCATCCCAAAACCATTAACCCCATTCAAAAACAAGATACTACTGTGTTAGTTAAAAATAGCTACAATCCTCAACACCCTGGTACACTTATCACATCAGATTATAACACAAACGGATCCTTAAAAACTATCACCATCACCGGTCCCTTTGTACGGCTACAAATTGATCAAAAACATGCAGTAGAGTTATTTACCAAGCTCAACAGCTGGGGTGAAAACTATCCCGATGCCAAACCCATTGGCTTTACGCAGGAGTCTGATTTCGAAGCTGCACGTTTTCTTTTAAAACAATCATTTTTTGAGAAAATAAAAGAACAGTTAGCTGCCTGGGCGTCCAATCGTAACACCATTTTCAACCTTACCGACAACCTTTATAAGGTGAAAAAGTTCAGCAATCAGTTTAACAAGAATGAACAACTTTCTGCCCGTATTGTTTCGTTACTTGCTGAGCATAAAATTCGCCCCTTACACACTGAGCGAAATTATGACGAACGGTTTATCTCGTTTTTGTTTTCTGAGGATGATGCTCGCAAAGCCGCGGCCCTTATCAACAACCTGACCTCCCAAAAACAGCCCACGGTTGACCTTTTTGTAGCGGGCACCGGTGCTGTAGGAAAAACGCTGCTCGACCAACTCAAAAATATAACCACGAATGAATTTCAATTTCGCCTACTGGGCACCTGCAACAGCCGCCAAACACTGTGGGATGATTCGGGAATAAAGTTACAACAACCATTATGCTGGGAAAAATCTGATCAAACGAATTGGGATGCATTAATAGATAAGCTAACAGATGCCACTAATCCCAATTTAATTTTCGTAGATGCTACCGGCAGTAAAGATGTTGCCCAACTATATCCCAAGCTGTTTGCCAATGGTATCCATGTCGTAACACCCAGCAAGTTAGCTAATACCTTCGAACAATCATTTTTCGATGAACTACAATCATTGATCCAAAAACAAAACAGCTCCTTCAGATACGAAACCACCGTTGGAGCGGGACTCCCCGTTATTTCAACCATTAAAGATCTACATTCTGTGGGAGATGACATCACTGAAATATCGGGAGTTGTTTCAGGAACCATGACATATCTTTTTAACCAGCTGGAACAAGGCACTCCTTTCAGTAAAGCTATCGTGGATGCCCGCGAAAAAGGCTACGCCGAACCCGATCCACGTGATGATTTATCCGGCGAAGATGTAGCCCGCAAATTTTTAACACTGGCACGAACCCTGGGTATCACCATAGAACGCGAGGAGCTGGAAGTAGAATCACTCATTCCGCAGGAACTAACAAATGTCGACAAGGAAACCTTTTTAGAAAAATTGCCGAGTTATGACAGTACCTGGAAGCAGCGTATTGATTCAGCTAAAGAACAAAACAGAACACTGCGATATACCGGCAAACTGCAGGATAGGAAAATTAAAATTGGCATTGAATCGGTCCCTAAAGATTCTCCATTGGGACAACTACAAGGCACCGATAATATCATCCAGATATTTTCGGATTTCTATAATGATACGCCTCTGGTCATTCAAGGTCCGGGTGCTGGCAAAGAGGTTACCGCAGCGGGAGTACTGAGTGACATCCTAAAAACTGCAAAATCGCTCTCATAATCACCCATTCGACAGAACTAAAACAATAATCCTTAAGTAATACCCAGATTTATCCGAACTACTATTTCTTAAACTAAAATCACACATATACTATGGCTTCCGATCAAGGTTTATACCAATCCAAAAACGAACACGATGCGTGCGGAATAGGATTTATCGTAAATATAAAGGGCAAAAAATCCCACAAGATCGTACATGACGCACTGGATGTTCTCCATAACCTGGATCACCGGGGAGCCACGGGAGCCGAAGCCAACACAGGAGATGGAGCCGGTATCCTGATGCAGATTCCTCACCAATTTCTGGATCACTCGTGTCGGGGTTTGGGGATTGACTTGCCGAAACCGGGACAGTACGCAGTGGGAATGATTTTTCTGCCTCCTGATCGCGATAACCGTCTACCCTGCGAAAAAGTTGTTGAGGAGATTGTTGAAGAGGAAGGTCAGGAAGTGCTTGGATGGCGGAAAGTCCCGACAAATAATTATTACCTGGGCCAATCAGCCATAAGTGCCGAACCGGCCGTGCGGCAAATATTTATCGGACGAAATTCCAACTTGCAGACCGATCTCGATTTTGAACGAAAGCTGTATCTCATCCGTCGTCGGACCTCCAAAGCCATAGCAAACAGCGATCTGACGGATAAAGACTATTTCTACATCCCCAGCCTTTCATCGCGCACCATCATTTACAAGGGGATGCTGACGTCTACCCAGCTCAAAGATTATTACCCGGATCTCTCCGATCCCCGCATAAAATCGGCGCTGGCCCTGGTACACTCCCGATTTAGTACCAACACCTTCCCCAGTTGGGAGCTTGCCCATCCCTACCGCTACCTGATTCATAATGGCGAAATAAATACACTGCGTGGTAATCAAAATGCCATGCACGCCCGTGAAGCTCAGCTGGGCTCTCATCTTTTTGGGGATGATCTGGATGAGATTACACCTATCATTCAAGAATACGGAAGTGACTCCGCCAAATTTGACAACTGCCTTGAATTTCTGGTGCTCAGCGGACGCTCGCTGCCTCATGCCATGATGATGATGATTCCCGAGCCCTGGGAAAAGCATGAGAACATGGATGATGACATGAAAGCATTTTACGAATATCATAGCTGTCTTATGGAACCGTGGGACGGACCGGCCTCGATCGCTTTTACGGATGGTAAAGTTGTCGGCGCTACACTCGATAGAAACGGACTTCGTCCATCTCGCTATTATGTGACTAATGATGATACCGTGGTGCTCTCCTCCGAGGTTGGAGTTTTGGATATTCCCCCGGAAGAAGTTGTATACAAAGATCGCTTGCAGCCGGGCCGGATGCTGTTAATTGATACCGAAGAGGGACGAATCAAAAGTGATGAAGAAATTAAACAGGAGATTGCCAACGAACATCCCTACCGGGAATGGCTGGAAAAAAGCCTTATCGATCTTCAAAACCTGCCTTTTGAGTTCAAAGACGAGTTCGATCTCGAACACGAAGACATCATCCATCGGCAAAAAGCCTTTGGCTATACCTATGAGGATTTAAATATCAATGTGGGACCCATGGCAGAAGATATGCTGCAGCCCGTGGGTGCGATGGGCAATGATGCTCCTATCGCGGTGCTTTCCAATGAGCCTCAACTGCTTTACAACTATTTTAAACAGCTTTTCGCGCAGGTTACCAATCCCCCGATTGATCCTATCCGCGAGGAGCTCATTACATCCACCGAAATCACGCTGGGTTCAGAAGGCAATATTTTGGATCCCCAGCCAGAGTCATGTCGACAGATCAGGCTGGAACATCCCATCCTAAAAAATAATGAGCTTAAAAAGCTTAAGACGATTGATGAATCCGGCTTTAAAAGCAAAACGCTGCCCATCCTTTTTGATGTGAATAAAGGAGGTTCCGGGCTCGAGCAGGCACTCGACGATCTGTTTGACGCAGCCGATAAAGCCATCCAAAACGGAGCAAATATCCTGATTCTCTCGGATCGTGATTTCAATGAAGAAAAAGCACCCATACCTGCGTTGCTTGCGGTGGCCGGCCTGCACCACCACCTGATTCGATCAGGCACGCGAACACAGGTCGGAATAGTACTGGAATCGGGAGAGCCCCGCGAAACTCATCATTTTTGTACGCTTCTGGGCTACGGCGTGGAAGCCGTCAACCCATATATGGCGTACGAAAGTCTCTATGATCTCATCGAGCAGGGACATCTTGACCTTTCTTTTCAGCGCGCACAGAAAGGCTACAACAAGGCCATCGTTAAGGGTATCGTAAAAGTGATGTCAAAAATGGGAATCTCCACAATTAAGTCATACCGTGGCGCACAGATTTTTGAAGCTCTGGGTATCGACAAAGAAGTAATTGATAAATATTTCACATGGACCGACTCGCGTATCGGCGGTATTGGATTGGATACCATTGCCAAAGAAGTGAAACTGCGTCACCAAAAGGCCTACCCGAATTATAGAACGAACGGACAAGTGCTGGACGAAGGCGGCGAATACAAATGGCGAAAGGGTAGTGAGTATCACGCGTATAATCCCAAGACGGTACATACCTTGCAGCTGGCAACCAAAAATGGAGATTATGAGCTTTATAAAGAATACACCAAACTAATCGACGAGCAGGACGATCCCCCGCCAAACTTGCGATCACTCTTGGAATTTAATCACGATGAGTCGGAATCGATCCCCATTGAAGAAGTAGAATCAGTGGAAGAAATATGCAAACGTTTTAAAACCGGGGCGATGTCCTACGGCTCGATCAATGATAAAACCCATGAGGCACTGGCCATTGCCATGAACCGCATCGGCGGCAAGAGCAATACCGGCGAAGGTGGCGAAGATCCCTCGCGGTATGAACCCGAACCCAATGGCGATTCGAAACGCAGTGCCGTTAAACAGGTAGCGTCGGGGCGATTTGGGGTAACCAGCGAGTATCTCACAGAAAGTGAGGAAATTCAGATTAAAATGGCACAAGGGGCTAAACCCGGTGAAGGCGGTGAGCTTCCCGGTCGAAAAGTATACCCATGGATTGCGAAAGTTCGACTGTCCACACCCGGTGTAGGATTGATATCACCACCGCCGCACCACGATATTTACTCGATTGAAGATCTGGCTCAGCTTATTCATGATCTCAAGAATGCCAATAAAAACGCAGATATTAATGTAAAGTTGGTATCGGCCGTTGGGGTAGGCACCATTGCTGCGGGCGTATCAAAAGGACGCGCTGATGTTATATTAATTAGTGGTCATGATGGCGGCACGGGGGCTTCTCCCCAAACCAGTATTAAGCATGCCGGCTTGCCTTGGGAACTCGGGGTCTCCGAAACGCACCAAACCCTGGTGTTGAACAACCTGCGAAGCCGCGTTGCCATCGAAACAGACGGGCAGATCAAAACCGGTCGGGATATTGCAGTGGCAGCCCTGCTCGGTGGAGAAGAATTTGGCTTTGGTACCAGCGCACTGATTACCCTCGGCTGTATCATGATGCGGGTTTGTCATCTCAATACGTGTCCCGTCGGCATTGCCACGCAAGATCCCGAACTCAGCGAAAAGTTCACCGGCGATCCGCAGTATGTGGTTAACTTTATGAAATTCGTAGCACGGGATCTGCGCGAATATATGGCTAAACTGGGCTTTCGCTCGGTGGATGAGATGGTCGGGCGCGTTGATAAACTGAAGCAAAAAGAAACTGATCACTGGAAAGGCAAAACGCTGGATCTGTCGCCTATTTTACACCGACCAGACAATGCCGATGAGGTGGGAACCCACTGCATCATCAAACAAAAACATGGGCTTGGAAATGCTATGGATATTCAGACGCTGATGGATATTTGTGATCCGGCGCTTTCGGATGGCAACCCTGTTGAGGCTGAACTCTCGATCAAAAATACAAATCGCGTGGTCGGTACCATTGTAGGCAGCGAGCTCACGCGGCGATACGGTTCGGAGGGACTTCCGGAAGACACCATCCACCTGAAATTCAACGGTTCGGCGGGACAAAGTTTTGGTGCATTTATACCCAACGGAATGACACTCGAGTTGGAGGGTGATGCCAACGACTATTTTGGTAAGGGACTTTCGGGTGGAAAGCTGATTCTCTATCCCCCTGAAAACTCTCGCTTCGATCCCGCTAAAAATATTATTGTGGGTAATGTCTCATTTTATGGCGCCACCAGCGGACAGGCGTACATCCGTGGAAAAGCCGGCGAACGTTTCTGTGTTCGCAATAGTGGTCTCCACGCTGTGGTGGAATCGGTCGGCGATCACGCCTGTGAATATATGACTGGCGGACGCGTAGTCATACTCGGCGAAACGGGACGAAATTTTGCAGCGGGAATGTCCGGAGGTATTGCCTACATCCTTGACTCAAATGGAACCTTCCACGAGCGCTGCAATACTGAAATGGTAGAACTTACTGATCTCCGCGATGAGGATGAGATCGATGAAGTCTATGAGATGATTCGCCGACACGCTGAATACACCGACAGTCATCGCGGCTGGAAAGTGCTGGCCAAGTGGCAAGAAATGATTCCCCACTTCGTAAAAGTGCTTCCAAAGGATTACAAAAAGATGCAGGAATCGATTAACAAAGCTAAAAAGAATGGGCTTGATCAAAAAGAGGCCGAAATGGAAGCATTCCTGGAAAACAAACAGTAAGGGGCATCATTCAATAATTTTAAACTCACATTAAATCAGCAAAAATATTATGGGTAAGCCAACTGGATTCATGGAGTACGAGCGGGAGGATGCTCCAAGCCGAAATCCCCAAGAACGAATTGAGGACTGGAACGAATATCATGAACATCAATCCGAAGAAAAACTAAAAGAGCAGGGAGCGCGATGTATGGACTGTGGCGTCCCTTTTTGCCAGACCGGTGAAGAGAAAGAAGGGAAAACCATGGGATGTCCCATCCATAATCTTATTCCCGAATGGAACGACTTGGTGTACAAAGGCAAGTGGAAAGAAGCACTGGACCGGCTCCACAAAACAAATAACTTTCCCGAGTTTACCGGAAGTGCATGTCCGGCCCCGTGTGAAGGCTCGTGCGTACTTGGCATCATTGATAAGCCGGTAACGATCAAAAATATTGAACTGGCTATTATCGAAAAGGGATTCGAGGAAGGCTGGGTTACGCCAGAACCTCCGGAAAACAGAACAGACAAAAAAGTCGCCATTGTGGGCTCGGGTCCGGCAGGATTGGCGGCAGCCGACCAGCTTAATAAAGCCGGTCATAACGTAACGGTCTATGAACGTCACGATAAAATTGGCGGCCTGTTGACTTATGGTATCCCCAATCAAAAGCTGGAAAAATCGGTAGTAAAACGACGTGTGAACCTGCTGGCGGATGAGGGAATCGAGTTTATTACAAACACCGAAATCGGTACCGACGTGCCCGCCACCGAGCTCACCAAAAATTTTGATGCCGTTGTACTGGCCGGTGGCGCGACGAAGCCCCGCGACCTTGATATTGAAGGGCGTGATCTTGACGGCATCCACTTTGCGATGGATTTTCTGCACGCCAACGTGGAGAGCCTGCTGGATTCAGATCACGAAAATGGAAACTATATTTCAGCCAAAGATAAAGATGTGATCGTCATCGGCGGCGGTGATACTGGCACTGATTGCGTAAGCACTTCCATGCGTCATGATTGCAAAAGCCTGACTCAATTCGAAATTTTGCCCAAACCGCCTGAGAGTCGATCGGATGACAATCCCTGGCCCGAGTGGCCCCACATTTACAAAGTGGATTATGGACAGGAAGAAGCCAAGGTCCGTTTTGGAGAAGATCCCCGTAAATACCAGGTGATGACGAAAAAATTTGTCGGCGATGGAGATGGCAATGTCAAGGAACTTCATACGGTGGAAATAGAATGGGAAACCAACGACGATGGTCGAAAACTTCCCAAAGAAATCTCTGGCACCGAAAAAGTCTGGAAAGCAGACCTTGTACTTTTGGCAATGGGATTTTCAGGTCCCGAAAATCCGGTGCTGGATCAACTTAAAATTGAGCGCGATGAACGCTCGAATGCCAAAGCTGAACACGGTGACTATCAAACAAATGTGGATGGTGTTTTTGCAGCCGGCGATATGCGTCGGGGACAAAGCCTTATTGTATGGGCCATTAACGAAGGGCGTGGGGCTGCGCGCGAATGCGATCGGTATTTGATGGGCAGTACGGAGTTGCCATAAGTTCGAAATATAATTACACCGAGAAGCCGCTAACTATAAGAGTTTTTAACCAAGGTTAGATTGCTCTTAATAACAAGCTTTTGTGCTAAAATATATATAACATGATTTTAGAATCTTGACAGTGATGCTGTTTAACAAGCTATCTCAAGAATTCATCAACATGCGAGAGCAAATATTCAAAAAGAGATCAAATATAATCAAGAGTACTGAAATAAAATATTCATCGGGGATAACAGCTAAAACTGTCTATAAATAGATATCTACAGCAGCTATTTACATCAATGATAGAGTGGCTATTGGGGTAGTCATCTCTGTAAAATTAGAGGGACCGGTCGGAAGACTGGTCCCTTTTTATTTATATAGACCTTTGCAGAAGAACCCCGTCCAAACGCTGTATATACAGTCGGACGGAT
Source organism: Fodinibius sp. Rm-B-1B1-1 (assembly GCF_038594945.1). NCBI lineage: Bacteria > Pseudomonadati > Balneolota > Balneolia > Balneolales > Balneolaceae > Fodinibius > Fodinibius alkaliphilus. Next base: position 1,506,737 of record NZ_JBCFYD010000001.1, on the reverse strand, counting down.
TCACAAGTCACCAGATATCCATCAGCCGATCGATGGACATTACAAAGTCCTTGCATAACTATCGAATGTTATCCTCAAAATTATATTTAGGCGGTTCCATTCCTTTTAAGTGCTTCACAAAATAATCCCACCGCATATTCATGAAGTACCGAGAATTGCCAAAACCATGTCCTGCATTGGGAAATACCATCAGATCAAAATCTTTATCGGCTTTAATCAAAGCATCGACCACAAGCAACGTATTTGTAGGCGGCACGTTACTGTCCATCATGCCATGGGCGATGAGCAGTTTCCCTTCCAGGTTTTCAGCTAACAGCTGGTTTGCCTGCTTATCGTAATTATCGCCCTGCTCATAGAACCCCAGCTCTCTTTTATTCACACCTTCCTTTTCTTCGAGGAGCCCGTGCCATTTTTCTCCCCAATCATCCTCGTAATTTCGGTTATCGTGATTTCCCGCGCCGGAAACGGCCACCTTATAAAAATCCGGGTACTCCAGAATGGCACGGGTCGAAGCAAATCCACCGCCCGAATGTCCCCAGATGCCCACACGTGATGTATCCATCCAAGAATGACGATCTACCAACTGCTTAATGGTTGTTATCTGATCGGGCAGTCCATTGTCACCCATATCTCCATAACAAGTGTCATGAAAAGATTTTGAACGTCCGGGCGTACAGGTTGCGTTGACTTCCACAACAATAAATCCTAATTCAGCCAGCGACTGCTTATCGGATCGCGACGCACTGAATCCAAATGAACGAATACTGCCCGACTGCGGCCCCGGGTATAAGTAATTCAATACCGGATAGGATTTCGTCGAATCAAAATTAGTGGGCTTGTACATCAGTCCATATAGGTTCGTTTCCCCGTCACGCGCTTTCACCGTAAACGGTTCGGGAGCCTGCCACCCCGTTTCTTTAAGCTTACTGATGTCTGCTTCTTCCAACTCCATCACCACATCACCATCTACATTTCGGACGACGGAAACAGGAGGCGCATCAACGGTAGAATAGGTATCCGTAAAGTATTCTTTTGAGTCAGACCATGTGATTTCGTGATGCGCAATTTCGGGCGTTAAATTCGTCAAACCACTGCCATCAAAACTCACCTTATATAAATAGTGGTAATAAGGGTTTCCTTCCTCTTTGTTGGAACCCGTAAAATAAATCGTACTATTCTCCTCATCCACATGATGGAGATCCAGCACACGCCAGTTACCTTGAGTTATCTGCCGTTTTAATTCACCAGTCTCCAGATCATATAAATAGAGATGTCCCCAGTTATCGCGCTCAGAAAACCAAATCACTTCATCGGAATCCTCCAACACCGTCCAACTCTCCTCACTATATCCTGACTCGTAATAAGTATTGGTTGTCTCTTTTAATATATCACGTACTGCTCCGGTTTCAGGATCTGCCTCCCGAAGCTCCGCCACCTTGTGATCACGGGATGAGGAAACAAAATACAGCTGCGATCCGTCGGCACTCCACTCGTTATCCAGAAACTGCCCGCCCCAACTTGCAATGTGATCCGAAATCGTAGAGCGATGGTAATCTGGCTCCATGTCCAAATCAACCACTTCGGGATTTTCTTCATTGGCATGCACTACTACGCGCTCAATTTTGAATACCGTACTGTCACCGGGCAACGGGTACTTCCATTTCTCTAAATCGGGGTGCCCCACTTGGGTATCATACAGATACATCTCTCCAACACCACGGCTATCATGACGGAAAGTAGCAATCTTCTCCGAATTCGGTCCCCACAACACAACAGGATTATCACTTCGAATCCAACCGGCATTATTGGTAGCGTATCCATAATACTGTTCGCCATCGGTCGTCAGCTGCGTATGCTCATCGGTTTTGGTATCCCGCATCCACAGGTTATAATTTTTAATATACACCGCTTTTTTACCGTCTGGCGAAAGAATTTCATTGTCTCCTTCTTTATCTGATAACTTATTGGTTTCATACGATGACAAATCCGTTTCAAACCGTTGTCCGTTGATTTGATAGATCAACGTATTCTCTTCCTTGGAATATGAGACATTGCTCAGCGGTAAGTTTTGGGCATCAACATCCTGATCTACGTTAGCAGAAAGCGTGTCCGCTAATCGACCGTGATCAAAAGCTTCTTTCTTTTCTTCGGATATGATATCAGCCAAAACATATTTTCTGCCCTCTTCTGTGCGGGTATTATAAATAAGGACATCGGAGATCCAACGTTGTCCCGATACCATGCTCAATACTTTATGATACGTATTTTGCCACAAAAACTGCTCGGCTCGCTGATAGTCTTCGGCAGTAACCGTTTCCTTCGTTTCTGTGTTTTGTTCTATCCGGCCAGGCGACTCTTGCTTGATTGCAGACTGTTGAGAAGAGCATCCCACTATTAATAGTGTGGCAGATAAAAATACTCCCCAAATAACGGATGTTAATCGTATCATATCACAAAATAGATTTTGTCGGCATTGAAAAATTGAGAGGATAAGGATAGCTGAAAAATTACTTGTAGGCAAAACGGCTTGTGGAATTTATTTGTAAACTATCCATATAATCTCTCCCACACTCTACCACACCTCACCCATTTTCTAATATCTCAATATTAATATAGAAGCAAAACTCTCTAATCCACTTTCAGGCCCCCAAAAAGGCGCTTTTATTATCCAACCTCGAACATCAAACTTCCAGAAATTTAATCTTCTAAATCTTTCTGCAATAAGTGCTTGACAAATTACATCCTTTCGGGGTACATTGTGGAGTGAAGTGGGAGAATGTGGGAGTTCATATCCACTTATCGAATTCGATAACATTTGCTGTTAATTCTGGGGACCATATATGCCGAGTTTTAAAGGGCAATACGAACATAGTGTTGATAATAAAGGACGCGTTAGCTTCCCGGCTAAACTGCGTAAAGCCCTCAACCCCCAGGCACAAGAGCGTTTTACTATTTTAAGAGGTCTCGAACCCTGCCTTTATCTCTACCCAGAGGATGAATGGCAAAATGTAGAGGATCAGCTCTCCCAGATCAACAGCTTTACTAAAGAAGGTCGCACGGTAAAACGTAATTTCTTGCGTTTTGCCGAGGATGTGAATCTCGATAATCAAAACCGTATTGCTCTCCCTTCACAACTAACAGACTGGGCCGACATCGACGGAAAGGCCATTTTCATAGGCAGTGGCGAACGCATTGAAATATGGTCGCCCGAGAAACTTGAAGAAATCGATGCTGGTCTGGACTTCGAATCGTACCAAGAACTTTTTGAGCGCGTGATGGGTGACGATGACAACCATAATGAAGAACAATGATACATATCATGAGCATCAGCCGGTACTGCTGGAAGAATCCGTAGACTACTTAATTACGGATGCCAGCGGGATCTATATCGATGCGACGTTAGGCGGTGGTGGACACAGCCAGGCATTGTTATCTCATTTAAATGACGACGCGCAACTTATTGGTATTGATCAAGACGACGAAGCACTAACCGCAGCAAATAATCGTATTGGCGACGATAAACGTTTTTCTTCTATAAAAGGCAATTTCGGTTACCTCTCCAGGCTATTACCCCCAGAACTTAGTGGAGAGGTGGCCGGAATCCTTCTTGACCTGGGCGTTTCAACCCATCAGATAACAGAAGCCGATCGCGGATTCACCTTCCAGGAAGAAGGTCCCCTGGATATGCGCATGGGTAACCTGCGTGGTATTACAGCATACCAAGTGGTTAATGATTACTCCTACGAAGATCTGCGCGATGTCATTTATCATTACGGCGAAGAGCGAAATAGCCGAAAAATAGCAAGTGAAATTATCGACCGGCGTCCCATTGAAACAACGACTGAACTTCGCAATGCCGTAGAAGCTGTTGTAAAGGGCCAATACCAGATAAAAAGTGTGGCTCGTGTTTTTCAGGGTATTCGTATCGAGGTTAATCGAGAACTGGATATGCTCCGAAAAATATTGGAGCAATCCCTTGAAGTACTCAAAGAAAATGGACGTATTGTAGCTATCAGCTACCACTCGTTGGAAGACCGTATCGTTAAGAAATTCTTTAAAGCCGGCAATCACGAGGGCAAAATAGAAAAAGATTTTTACGGTAACCCGCTGTCTCCCATAGAAGAAATTTCTGGCGGAATTATTCGTCCCACAGAAGAAGAAATCGAGCGCAACCCCGCTTCACGAAGTGCAAAAATGCGCGTTGCCCAGAAAATAACTCCACCGGAGGTGTAGTATGCTGATAAAATCTCCGATGAAAAAAGATAAGGTGAAGCAGAATCGACGGACGAAAAAGAACAAAAACTCGTCGAGAGATTCAAATCGCATCCTTATTAATGGCAATAATGGGCAAAAGAAAAACTATGGATCAGCAAAATCAAAGAAGGGATTATCTCTTCCTAAGCTGAAACCATGGAAAGTAATAGTAGGTGCAATAATTCTTGGTGCACTCGGCATCATTTATCTAAACCATGTGTTTGCAACACAGGAATTGCTACGTGAAGTCAACCAGCTTGAGGCTGAATATAATCGTGTTCAGCGGATGCATACCGATTATAAACTCATTTATGATCGGATGATTGGCCCAGCTGAAATTTATGAAAATGCCCAAAATGCCGGCTTCATCAATGGTGGTCCGGCCGAAAAGGTAATTGAGGTGAAAAAGTAGATGAAGAATCATTCTGCCATACTAAATCGCATGTTTATGGTCTTTGGACTGGTACTGCTGGTTCCATTTACCATTGGACTACAGCTGGTCCGCGTTAATTTTGTGGAGGGCGATGAGTTACGTCAACTCTGGAACGAACAAGCAATTGATTATATCCCCATACCGGCGCAGCGGGGCAACATTTATGATGAGGACGGCAGTCTGTTAGTAACTAACAACGTAGTATATAAAGCTGCAATCGATCCCAAAATAAATGGCTTAACTTCTGACCAAATTTCTCAGGTTTGTGATTCATTGGCAAAATATACCGGACAATCTGCAAGATTTTATCGACAAAAAATTAATCGTGCCCCAAACCGATCACGATATGTCGTCTTGAACAAACGAATTAATACTGAAGCCTATCAGGCACTGCAACAGCTCGACATTCGTGGAGTCATTTTGGAAGAAGAATATAAACGCAAATATAATTTCGAAACTTTAGCTGCCCATACCCTTGGTTTTGTAAACCACGATCTAACTGGTATGTCAGGACTTGAAAAGGAATACAATGAGAAACTTAGCGGTGAAGATGGTGTGCAGCAAGTTCGACGAGATCGAAATGGGCGCATCTATGCCTATTTGGGTGCACCACGTAAACAACCACGCCAAGGGTATTCGCTGCATACTACGATTGATTCACACATTCAAGCTATTGTAGAAGAAGAACTTAAAGCCGGGATTGAGAAAACCAGATCTACCAGCGGTTCTGCTATTGTCATGGATCCCCAGACAGGTGCCATTAAAGCAATGGCGAACTATCCCACATTCAACCCTAACAACCCTGCATCCCTTGACAAAACAAACCGCAGGAATTTTACGATCTCGGATATGATCGAACCCGGCTCTACTTTTAAACTCGTAACAGCTATTGCCGCAGTTGAACAAAACAAAGTCAAACTTAATGAACAGTTTGAGACTCCTGAGGATGGTAAAACATTGATTCACGGCCAATGGATGCGTGACCACGATCCGCTTGGGACCCTTTCATTTCCCGAAGTTATTCAAAAATCATCAAATATTGCCACGGCAGAAATTGCTATGCGCCTTTCCAAGGATGCATTTTACCAGTATGCCCGTAATCTTGGATTTGGAACTCCTACAAATATTGATCTTCCAAACGAAAAAAGTGGCCGCTTATCTAAACCCTATGAATGGAGCCAGGTCTCATTACCATGGATGTCGATAGGCTACGAATTACAAGTCACTCCTATTCAGTTGGCGCAGGCTTATGCCGCCTTTGCCAACGGTGGTACGATGATGCGTCCCTATCTGGTAAAACAGATAACTAATGGGCAAGGAAATATCGTTTCCAGAACTGAGAACGTACCAGTCCGAGAAATTGCCAAGAAATCTACGATCGAAAAACTGTATCCTATTTTTAAAGACGTTGTTTCTGATTCGGGTACTGCTAATTACGCGCAAGTACCCGGGCTTTCCATTGTTGGCAAAACCGGAACGGCACAGAAGTATATTGACGGGCAGTACCGTAATGAGTACCGCTCCTCTTTTGTAGGGGTATTTCCGGCTGAAAATCCCAAATATGTAACACTCATTGTATTAGATGATCCCGATACCTATCCCCCTTATGGAGGTGTTACGGCTGGACCTATTTTTAGAGAAACAGCCAATCGTATTGCCGGCCTGGATGATGATATTGAAAAACAGATTTTGCAACAGGAACAAGACAACGATGTTTGGGCTTATACTCCTAATCTTAAAGGATTAACGAAAGAAGATGCCCAAGCCCTGCTGACCAACCAAAATCTCTCCTACGAATTTGATGGAACCGGGGACTGGGTTGTAGACCAATCTCCTGACAGCGGAAACGAACTATCACCAAAAGATAATATTACCCTATCACTGTCGAACAGTATCTCACAAAACGAGGTTAAAGAGCTGTCTGAAGGATATTCAACCATTCCTGATGTAGGCGGTATGAGCATGCGAAAGGCTTCTGTACTATTGAACAGCCGTGGTTTTGAAATAAAAATGATTGGCTCAGGAACAATTTATACCCAATTTCCGCGTC